>CAYRHV010000128.1:0-6341 GCA_964424045.1 uncultured Ottowia sp.
GTGATCGAGGGACCGGCACGCGAAGCCGCCAGCATCGTGCTCCTGCGCGATGGCGCCGAGGGACTGGAAGTGCTGCTGATGCGCCGCCACGCGCGCTCGCAGGTGCTGGGCGGAGCCTATGTGTTTCCGGGCGGCAAGCTCGAGCACGAGGACTCGAGTGCCGCGGTGCTGGCGCGACTGGACACGCCGGTGGCCCGACTGCACCAGGCGCTGGGCGAGCCGGCGCTGCCCGTCAGCGTGGCCGCCGGCCTGTTCGTGGCTGCGCTGCGCGAGGCTTTCGAAGAATCGGGGGTGCTGCTGGCCCGCCGCGACGGGGCGCTGCTGGAGGCCGGCGAGGCCCGGCAGGCGCTCCGGGCGGCGCGCCAGGGCCTGTCGTTCCCGACGCTGCTGGCCCAGCACGACTGGCAGCTCGACAGCCATGCCCTGGCACCCTGGTCACGCTGGATCACGCCGCGCCGTCCCTCGATGATGAACCGGCGCTTCGACACGCGCTTCTTCCTGGCGGCCCTGCCACCCTGGCAACAGGTGCGCAGCGACCCGTTCGAGATCACCGAGGCGCTCTGGCTGACGCCGCGAGCGGCGCTGCAGCGCTACCAGCAGCGGCAGATCGACCTCGTCCCGCCCCAGATCGTCAGCCTGCTGCACCTGGCCCGTTTCGACGACGTGGCGAGCGCGCTCGCCGATGCGCGCCTGCGCCCGCCACCGCTGATCGAGCCCGAATCGGTGGAACAGGCCGGCGAGCGCGTGATGTGCTACCCGGGCGACCAGGCCCACCCGGTGGCGGCGCAGGCGATTCCAACCACGACGCGACTGGTCTGGCGCGACCAGCGCTTCCAGCCGCCGGAAGGCTTCGAGCCCTGGCTGCGGGGCGCCTGACCCGCCGGGCCGACCGAACGCCGATGCGTGCAATTCACCGCACATCCGGCCCGGAGCGCTCCCGCCGGGCCTGCAGCGATCGCCCTGCATGCAGTAGGATGATGCTCGACCCAGGCCTGCTCGCCGCCGATCCGTGGCCGGCCGGCATTCGCCTCCCGGGGCTCATGAGACACACCCTGCATTCGATCATTCACCGCTCATTCGGCGCACTGCTGTGCGTGCTGGGCCTAGCGTGCCTGCCCGCCCAGGCGCAGGACGCGGCGCCGGCCCAGCCGCAAGCGGCCGCCGCGGTCGAGGAACCGGGCCCCGTGCACACGACGCCGGGGGACGCGCGCCAGGGCACCTTCAAGACCGTGCAGGGCGACGTCACGCTGGCGCGCGAGACCTCGCGCTACGCCGTCGTCGTGGGCGACCCGGTGTTCGTCGGCGACCGCATCCTGACCGGCGAGCGCAGCGCGGCAGCGTTCACGCTGCGCGACGGCAGCGTCCTGTCGATCGGCCCGAACAGCCAGTTCGTGCTGAGCGAATTCGATTTCGAGCCGACCACCCGGGACGGCAACATCCTGTTGACCCTGCTGCAGGGCAGCCTGCGCATCGTCACCGGCCTGATCGCCACCGAGAAGCCGGAGCAGGTGCGCGTCAGCACGCCGACCACCGTGATCGGCGTGCGCGGCACCGACTTCATCGTGGAGCAATCGCCATGAGCCGGATCGCACTGCTGGTGCTGGCGGCGCTGCTGGCCGGCTGCGCGCCGGCAACGCGCGTGATCCTGCTGCCGCAGGAGCGCGCCGGCAGCGCCGTCGAGGTCCGCACCGAGGCCGGCAGCGTCGAGCTGGCAACGCCTTACGCGCAGGCCGACGTCGGTACCCGTGGCGCCATCGAGATCGGCCAGACCGACGCCGAGCGCGTGCAGTCCCGCTACCGCCAGCTGCTGGCCGCGCAGCCGCAAATGGCGCACCCCTTCACGCTCTACTTCGAGACCGGCGGCACCCGCTTCACGCCCGAATCGGAAGCCGAGCTCGACACCGTGCTCGAACAGGCGCGACAGCGTCCGGGCGGAGAAATCATCGTCGTCGGCCACACCGACCGCGTCGGCTCGATGGAAGCCAATGACGCGCTCTCGCTGCGACGCGCCCAGGCCACGCGCGAGCTGCTGATCTCGCGCGGCTTCGATGCCCGCCGCATCCAGGCGGTAGGCCGGGGCGAGCGCCAGCCGGCCGTGGCCACCGACGACGAGGTTGCCGAGCCACGCAACCGCCGCACTGAAATCATCGTTCGCTGACAGGTCGGCATGCCAGACCCGAACCCGCGCGCATGGCGCTTGCTGCTGGTCGGGCTGTGCGCCACCCTCGGCCTGCTGGCTGGCCGGGCCAGCCTGGCCGCCCCGGCGTTCGAGGACACGATTGCCCAGCGCACCCTGGCCTGCACCGCCTGTCACGGTGAGCAGGGCCGGGCCGGCCCGGACGGCTATTACCCGCGCCTGGCCGGCAAGCCGGCCGGCTACCTCTACAACCAGCTGCTCAACTTTCGCGATGGCCGGCGCCACTACGGCCTGATGACGCGCATGGTGGAGCTGCTGAGCGACGACTACCTGCTGGAAATCGCGCGCCACTTCGCCAGCCTGCAGGTGCCCTACCCACCGCCCGCGCCGCCGCCCCGGGTGGCCCCTGAGGTGCTGGCGCGCGGCCAGCAACTGGCCCTGCACGGCGACGAGTCGAAGCGACTGCCGGCCTGTGCGCAATGCCACGGCACCCGGCTGATGGGCGTGCAGCCGCAATACCCGGCCCTGCTCGGCCTGCCGGCCGACTACCTGACGGCGCAGCTGGGCGGCTGGCGCACCGGCCAGCGCCAGGCTCATGCGCCTGATTGCATGAGCCGGATCGTGCGCCGCCTGAGCGACGCCGAAGCCCATGCCGTGGTCAGCTGGCTGGCCAGCCAGCCCGTGCCGGCCGACGCCGAGGCGGCGCCGCCACACGAGCAGCCGCCGGTGCCGGACCTTCGCTGCGGCAGTGCCCCCCTGCCGGGAGCCGACGCGCGATGAAACGCAGGTGGCGCGTGGCCCTGCTGCTCGGGCTGGGACTCGTCGTGCTGGCCGCAGGCACCTTGTGGCAGCTCAATTTCAACGACGGCGTGGACGTCCGGCAGCCGGCGACGGCGCCGGTCGAGCCCGGCGCCGTCGAGCGCGGCGCCTACCTGGCCCGGATCGGCAACTGCCTGGCCTGCCACACCACGCCCGGTGGCGTGCCGGGCGCCGGCGGCCGGGCCGTGCCGACCGGGTTCGGCACCGTCTACAGCAGCAACCTCACGCCCGACGCCGAGACCGGCATCGGCGGCTGGACGCCAAACGCCTTCTGGCGTGCCCTGCACCATGGTCGCTCGGCCGACGGGCGCCTACTGGTGCCGGTGTTTCCCTACACCCACACCACCCTGCTGGCGCGCAGCGACGTCGATGCGCTGTTTGCCTACTTCCAGAGCCTGCCGGCGACGCAGGCCGCCCCGCCGGCACACGAGCTGCGCTGGCCGTTCGGCACGCAGCTGGCGCTGGCGGGCTGGCGCGCGCTCTACTTCCGGCCCGGCGAGCTGGCGCCGGAGCCGGCACGCGACGCGGCCTGGAACCGCGGCCGCTACCTGGTGCACGCGGTGGCGCACTGCTCGGCCTGCCACGCGGCCCGGGACCGATTCGGCGGCGCCGACTGGCTGGACCTGAGCGGCAATGTGCTGGCGGGCCAGGGCTGGTATGCCCCGTCGCTGTACGACCCGGGCCAGGCCGGGGTCTCGACCTGGTCCGCGGCCGAGGTGCAGCGCCTGCTGCGCACCGGCGTCGCCGACCCCGGACGCGCCAGCGGACCGATGGCCGAGGTCGTGCTGCACGGCACTCAATACCTGGACGACGCCGACCTGGACGCGATGACGAACTATCTGCAGGCCCTGCCCGTGGCGCCAGCCGCCGTCGCCGCCAGCCAGGCGGTGCCGGGCCGCGCCCGCCTGCAGGAGATCGGCGCCCGGCGCTACGAGGAACATTGCGCCAGCTGCCACGGCGACCAGGGCCAGGGCGTGGCGGGCGCCTACCCACCCCTGGCCGGCAACCGCGCCGTCACCATGGGGCCGATCGACAACCTGCTGCAGACACTGCTGTTCGGCGGCTTCAATGCGGCCACGCCGGGCCACCCGCGCCCGTTCGGGATGCCGCCGTTCCTGCTGACCCTCAGCGACACCGAGATCGCGTCCGTGCTCACGCATGTTCGCACCGCCTGGGGCAACCAGGCCAGCGCCGTCACGCCGCTGCAGGTGCACCGGCTGCGCGCCGCCACGCTGCGAAGCGGCCCGGACTGACGGCAGCAGGCCGCGCCGCCCGTGACACGGCAGGTCCTGTTACCTATACTTTCATCTGGGCGCTCGCGCCGGCACGCGGCGGCGCGGAGCGAGATGCCGGCGCCGGGCCGGCATCCGGGAAGAATGACGGAAAATCCGGACCCAGGGAGGCCAGCGGTGCAAGACGCATGCGGAGCGCGCCACGGCCAGCCAGACAACAACAGGACGCAGGGGATTGGTGATGGTTTCCAGCTGGCTCTTCGACCGCCTGCGCCGCGTGGGCGACTTCATGGATTCCGCGGATCTCGACGATTCGCTGTCGGACCGCTTTTCCGAGCCCGCCCTGGATTCCCAGGCGCCGTCGTGGCAGGACATGGTGCGCCAGCTCAGCGACGAGGTGGCCACGCTGTTGCAGGGCGCCAGCGAGCAGCTCAGCCGCCTGGAGCAGCTCGAACCCGGCCTGGTGCGCAGCCTGGCCGGCACCCAGGACGCGGTGGAGCGCGCACGCCAGGCCAGCCTGGCCGCGCGCGACGTGCTGCGCCTGTGCGAGGACCCGCCGCCGCAGCAGCGCGAGGTGCTCAACCTGGCCGACGTGGCGCATGCGGCACTCACGGCACGCGGCGAGTGGCTGCGCCGACGCAAGGTCGGCGTGCGCCAGGCCTTCGCGCAGGCCATGGTCCACGTCGACGCCGGCCTGCTCTACCGGCTGGTGGATGAGCTGCTGCTGTGGTTCGGCCAGCTGGCGGCAGACATCACCGTCAGCGTCGAGCCGGCACGCGGCGAACGTGGCCCGCGCCTGCAGATCACCTCCCAGCGCCGGCCATCGAGCGCGCCACCGACCGCCTGGCGCGGCGTGCGCTGGGTGCTGTGGCACCAGCTGGCGCGCGCGCTGGACGCACGCTCCGAGCTCGACCTGCAGGACCAGCACGTGCGCGTCACCATCCAGCTGTCGGCGGTGACCCAGGCCCAGCTCGCGCGCTCGGTGGACGAGTCGATCGAGCCCACCACGGTGTCGGCGGTGATCCAGGGCTGCCGCGTGCTGATCGTCTCGGCCAGCGCCCAGCGCCGCGCCCAGTGCCTGCAGACCCTGGCCGGCTACGGCCTGATCCTGGATGCGGCGGCCACGCTGCACGAGGCGCAGCAGCTGGCGCTGCGGGGCCTGCCCGACGCCGTGATCTATGACGACAGCCTGGCGGCCGGCGACGTGCAGCGCCTGCGCCGGCAGCTGAACGAGCACGCCGGCACCCCGGCCGCCTTCATCGAGATCCTGGAGCAGGAGGGCGGCGCCGACTTCCACACCTCGACCCAGGGTGCCGAATCCACCGGCCACGTGCGCGCCAGTGCGCTGCGGCATTCGCTCGGGCCGGCACTGGTGTTCGAGCTCTGCAAGGTGCTTTGACAGCCATCAAAAACGGCGCCTTGTCCGCGCCGCCCGCGGCACTTGCCGTGGTCCACGAAGACGACGCGCTGATCGTGCTCGACAAGCCGGCCGGACTGCTGTCGGTGCCGGGACGCGGGCCGGACAAGGCCGACTGCCTGAGCGCGCGCGCCCAGGCCCGCTGGCCCGACGCGCTGGTCGTGCACCGGCTCGACCAGGCCACCAGCGGCCTGATGCTGCTGGCCCGGGGCGCCGTCGCCCAGCGACTGCTCGGCACGGCCCTGGCGCGGCAACAGGTGCGCAAGGACTACCAGGCCATCGTGCACGGCCGGCTGCAGCCGGCCGGCCCGGACGATGACTGGCAGGTGATCGACCTGCCGCTGCGCCCCGACTGGCCGAACCGCCCGCGCAGCCGGGTCGACCTCGCACACGGCAAGCCCAGCCGCACGCTCGTCCGGCCGCTGGCCTGGGATGCGGCCAGCGGCACCACCCGGGTCGCGCTGCAGGCGGTGACCGGCCGCTCGCATCAGCTGCGCCTGCACCTGGCGGCGATCGGCCACCCGATCGTCGGCGATGCGCTTTACGGCCCGCCTGCAGACCCGGCGCCGCGGATGCTGCTCCACGCCTGCGCGCTGGGGCTGGCGCACCCGCGCACCGGCGACCGGCTGGAATTGCGCAGCACGGTGCCGTTCTGAGCCGGCGCGCCTGGTAACAGGGCGAAACACCGTGACCGGCTGTGCCGGCCGCAGGCACTTGCGGTCATACTCAGCCTTGA
>CAYRHV010000129.1:0-6232 GCA_964424045.1 uncultured Ottowia sp.
GCGCGGCCACGGCCGTGGTGATCGCCATCAGCGCCGTCCTCAGCGGCCGCTGGAGAGACTGAGCCCAAATCCGGCAGTCGACCGCTTCTGACAATCCCGAAACCGGCATGAACACTGACCCAGATCCCTTCGATCGCACTCGCCTGTCGGGTGCAAGCGCCATGCACCCGCCAGCATCCCCCTCGGCGCGCCATGCGGCGTTGCTCGTCGTGGCGCACACCGGTGCGCCGCCTTCTCGCGCCTTGCCTGCCAACCCCGAGCGCGGCACTGGCGGGCGCATCCAACGGCCGGATTTGGGCTGATCCCATGTCCGCAAACTGGATCTGGGCCGGCGTCGCGCTCTACGCCGTTTTCGCCCTCATCACTGCCTGGCTGTCGCGCCACGACGCCCAGGGCACGATGGTGGGCTACTTCCTGGGCGACCGCCAGATGGGCGGCTTTGCCTCGGCGCTGAGCTACAGCGCCACCACCTACAGCGCCTTCATGCTGATCGGCCTGGCCGGGCTGACCTACAAGGGCGGCATCGGCGCGCTCGGCTTCGAGCTGCTCTACCTGTGCGGCGTCTCGATGGTGCTGGTGTTCGGCCCGCGCTTCTGGCTGGTGGGCAAGAAGTTCGGCTACGTCACGCCGTCCGAGATGCTGGGCCACCGCTACGCGCACCGCGGTGTGGCGGTGGCGGCGGCGCTGTGCAGCCTGGTGTTTCTGATCCCCTACGCGGCGGTGCAGCTGGCCGGGGTCGGCTACCTGATGTCGGGCATGTCGGACGGGGCCATCGGCTTCACGACTGGCGCCGTGCTGGCGACGGTGCTGGCGATCGTGTTCAGCCTGGTCTCGGGCCTGCGCTCGGTGGCCTGGACCGATTCGCTGCAGGCGATCCTGATGCTGATCACCGCCACCCTGGCCGTGGTGCTGGTGGTGCACGGCCTGGGCGGGCTCTCGGGCATGTTCGACACGCTGCAGCGCGACCACCCGGGCTTCCTGAGCGTGCCGGGCAACGGCTTCTTCAGTTTCAACATGTTCTTCGGGCTGACGTTGCCCTGGTTCTTCTTCTGCCTGTCGAACCCGCAGGTCAGCCAGCGCCTCTACACGCCCAAGTCGATGGCCAGCATGCGCCAGATGCTGATGGGCTTCATGGTGTTCGGCTTCATCTACACGCTGGTGGCGGTGCTGTGGGGCTTTGCCGCGGTGATCCAGTTCCCCGGCCTGGCCACCGGCGACCTGGCGACGCCGCGCCTGCTGTCGTCCGACCTGGTGCCGCCGGTGATCGGCGTGGCGGTGATGGTCGGCATCATGGCCGCCGCGGTCTCGACCATCGACTCCATCATGCTGACGCTGTCGTCGATCTTCACGCGCGACGTCTACGCCGTGGCCAAGCGGGACGCGGACGATCGCGAACAGCTGCTGGTGGGCAAGATCGTGCTGCCGGTGGTGGCCGTGCTGGCTTACCTGTTCGCCCAGCTCAAGCTGAGCCTGATTGCCGTGCTGTCGGTGGCGGCGTCGGCCGGCCTGCTGGTGGTGGTGCCGGCCATCATCGGCGCCTTCTTCTGGCGCCGCGGCACGGCCGCCGGGGCGCTGGCGTCCATCATTGGCGGCGGCGTGCTGGTGTTCTGGCTGCAGCTGACGGGCACGCGCCTGCTCGGCCAGGGCGCCGGCGTCTGGGGCCTGGTGGCGTCGGTGCTGCTGTTCGTCGTCGTCAGCCTGGCGACGCGCGCGCCAGCCGAACGCGCGCGAGAGTTCATGGACCACGTGAAGGAAGGCCTGGCCCGGCACCGTGCGATCTGAGGGGCGCCAGCGTGTGGTGAGCACGGCGGAACGGTGATGGAAACGACGACCGACGCCCCGATCGGCGTGTTCGACAGCGGCATCGGCGGCCTGAGCGTGCTGCGCGCGCTGCAGGCCGAGCTGCCGCACGAGCGCTTCGTCTACCTGGCCGATGCCGGCCACGCGCCGTATGGCGAGCGCGGCGACGCCTTCGTCGCCGCGCGCACGCACGCGATCGCCGATCACCTGCGCGGCGCGCACGGCATCAAGGCGCTGGTCGTGGCCTGCAACACGGCGACGGCTGCGGCGATCGACGAGGTGCGTGCGCGCCACCCCGACCTGCCCGTGGTCGGCGTCGAGCCGGCGCTCAAGCCCGCCGTGGCAGCCACGTGCACGGGGCGCGTGGGCGTCATGGCGACCCGCGGCACGCTCGCCAGCGCCAGGTTCGCGCGCCTGCTGGCGGCGCTGGCGGCCAAGGCCGAGTTCATCGTCCAGCCGTGCCCCGGGCTAGCGCTGGCGATCGAGCGCTCGGCCCTGCCCGGTGCCGAAGGCGCGCGCGAGGCGGCGCGCATCGAGGCGCTGTGCGCCGACGCCACGCGCGCCATGGGCCGCTTCGGCACCACGCCGGGCGCGATCGACACCCTGGTCCTCGGCTGCACGCACTACGTGTTTGCCGAGCCGGTGCTGCGCCGCCTGCTCGGCCCGCAGGTGCTGCTGGTCGAGACCGGCGCGCCGGTGGCGCGCCAGGCGCGTCGCCTGCTCGGGCGCGTCGGGCGGCTGGCGCCCCCGGCGGCGGCGCCAGCCGCGTTGCTGCTGACCACCGGCGACGTCGCGCCCTTGCAGGCTGCGGCCACGCGCTGGCTGACCGTGCCCGCTGGCGTGGTGCGCGGCGTCGACGTGCCGATGCCGCGCGCCGACGCAGCGAATGGTTGAACCTAGATTCGGCAGTTGACCGCTTGCTGATGTTGTTAACCTGTTATGTTTGCTTGGTATTTTGAATTTTTTGGCGCTTACCATTTGGGCGAGAACGCTATGCGCCCGATCGTACCGCGCTGGACGCGCCATGCTGCGTTGCTCCGCCTTGCAGACGAGAGTCTGCGGCGTTGTCGCGCCTTGCCTGACACGCCCATCGCAGCACGCTCAGACGCATCCAACCGCCGAATCTAGGTTAAATGGACCCTGCCAAGGAGCCCGCATGACCATCTACAGCACCCGTCTCGTGTCCCGTGAGCCGCTGGCGCGCGGCACGCTGGCCTTTCACCTCGACAAGCCGGCCGGCTTCACGTTTCGCCCCGGTCAGGCCATGGACGTGATCCTGCCGGGCGCCGCCGAAGCACGCCACAGCTTTTCGATCGTGACGGCGCCGCACGAGCCCGGGCTGGTGTTTGCCACCCGCATGCGCGAGGCCAGTGCGTTCAAGCGGGCGCTCGGCGCGCTCGCGGACGGCGCGCCGCTGCAGATCGACGGCCCGTTCGGCTCGCTCACGCTGCACAAGAAGCCGAACCGCGCCGGCGTGCTGATTGCGGGCGGCATTGGCATCACCCCGTTCATCAGCATGCTGCGCCACGCCGCGCACGTGCAGGGCGAGCAGGACCTCGTGCTGCTGTATTCCAACCACCGGCCCGAGGACGCGCCCTTCCTGGCCGAGCTGCAGGCGCTCGCGCAGCGCTATCCGAAGTGCCGGCTGTTCGCGACCATGACCGACATGGCCCACGCCAGCCAGCCCTGGGACGGCGCCACCGGCCGCATCGACGCCGCCTTCATCCGGCGCGCCGCCCAGGGCCTCGCCGATCCGGTCTTCTACGTCGCCGGCCCGCCGGCCATGGTCGAGGCGCTGCGCGACACGCTGGAAGACGCGGGTGTGGACGAGGACGACGTGCGCAGCGAGGAGTTCTTCGGCTATTGAGCCGGCCCCGGCCCATGGCCCTGCACGCTGCCCGGGGTCGGCGCTGGTCCTACACTGGCCGCGAAACAAGCGATGCGAACCCGTGGAGACCAAGACGGCCTGGGTCCTGAGCGGCGGCGGCAGCCTGGGCGCCGTGCAGGTGGGCATGCTGCAGGCGCTGGCACGTTCGGGGATGGCGCCCGACCTGGTGATCGGCGCCTCGGTCGGTGCGCTCAACGGCGCCTTCTACGCTGCCCACCCGAGTGCCGAGGGCGTCGATCGGTTGGCGGAAGTGTGGGGCGGCCTGAGGCGCGAAGACGTGTTTCCACTCACGCTGTGGGCCGGGCTGAAGGCGCTGCTGCTGCACCGCGACCACTTCGTCGAGGCGACGCGGCTGCACGCGCTGATCCGGCGCGCGCTGGCGATCCAGCAGATCGAGCAGGCGCGCGTCCCGCTGCACATCGTCGCCACCAACGCGCTGAGCGGCGCGGAGGTCGTGCTCTCGAGCGGCGCCATCGACACCGCGCTGCTCGCCAGCACCGCCGTGCCCGTGGTTTTCCCCCAGGTGCGGCTGGACGGGCGCTACCTGGTCGACGGCGGCGTCAGCAGCAACACCCCGATCGCCACCGCGGTGCACCTGGGCGCGCAGCGCATCGTCGCGCTGCCCACCGGCACCACCTGCGCCGCGACCGCGCCCCCGCGCGACATGGCGGCGCTGGCGCTGCACATGCTGAGCCTGCTGTCGATGCGCCAGCTCGACCGCGACGTGACGATCTACGCGGCGCAGGCTGCGATCACGATCGTGCCGCCGCTGTGCCCGCTGTCAGTATCGGTGTTCGACTTTTCGCAGACCGCCACGCTGATCCGGCGCGCGCGCGAGCAGACCACCGAATGGCTGGCCAGCGGCGGCATGGCGCAGACCGGGCCGCTGCACGTGCCGCTGGCGCACCATCACCGGCACCGCACTGCCGGTGCGGTGCCGGCATGAGGTGCGCAGCGCCGGCTGCGGGTGCGGCGCACTGAGGAACCCGCGCCAACACGGCGGCGCAGCCGCGACCGCGCGACCCGGCCCGCCCGAGGCGATTTCCAGGGATGGCGTCAACGGCCTGGCGGTACTGCGCAGGTGCCGCCTTCGCCGGCGGCCTGGGCGCAGGACAGGTGGCTCTGCAACTGCATCACCCGCTCGCGCGTCAGATCGGTCAGGCAGCCGCTGACGTTCATGGGATGGATGCTGCCACCGGCCGTTTGAATGGTCTGGAAGGCGCATTCGGCGTCGCGAAACTGCAGCCACTTGCGCTGCGCGTCGACGAGGCGCTGGCGCACCGCATCGTCGGTGCCCAGCCGCGCCATGATCTGCTTGTAGAAGCGGTTGAGGTCGGTGTCGGCGCGCTTGTAGGCCTCGCTTGCGCACTGGTTCAGGGCCGCCTGGGTCTGCGCCTTCTCGAAGCAGGGGTCATCCGAAGCCTGCGCCGCCTGCACCAGCAGTGCCGCAGCCAGCCCGACGGCCAGGGGGGAAAGAACTCGGGTCGATGGGGTCATGGTTCTCCTCCAGGTGCTCCCCGCTGGCGCTGGGGTGCTCAGTTGTCGGGGTTGTCGACCTGGCAGCCCAGGCCGTGGCAGCCGATGTAGTTGCCGTGGGTGTCGAAGTTGGGGTTGCCGTCGCGGTCGAACTGCGGTCGGGTGTCGATCTCCTCCGAGCGGCGGTCGCGCACATGGCGGTGCGACTCGTGCTCATCGTTCAGGGCAGCACCCAGAATTCCGCCCAGCACCAGGCCGCCAATGATGGCGCCGGCGTCGTGGCCGCGCTCATCGTAGTGGCGCGCACCCTCGTCCCAGGTGTCACCGCGGCCATGGTGATAGCCGCCGACGTCGGCAAACACGCCCGAGCAGCCTTCGCCAACCCAGATGTAGCGGCTACGCGGGTTGTAGCCCCAAGTGCGGTTCAGGATGCATGAGCTGCTCGAGATCTGGTGAATCAGTTGCGGGCGTGACAGGTCACCGGCGTAGCACTCGTTGTACTTGTAATTGTTCGAGCGGCACTCGACCGTTTGCTGTGCCATGGTGGGCGTACCCAGGCCCACCAAGGCGGCGGCGAGCGCGAGGTCTTTGAGCGAAGGGCAGATGCGAGACATGTCTGGATTCCTCTGAATCTGGCGCCCCCGTGGTGTGCGCATTTCTTGCTGGAGCGCGGTCAGCGTTGCCGGGTTTGCGTCATCTTAGCCTGCGCTTCGCCCCGTCGGCATACGGCGCGGACACTGTGCGCCATACGCCCGGCCATATGGGGCCCGGCGCGTGGCTGGGGCACGCGCTCAGCCGAACCCCTGGGCCAGCGCGCGCGTGATCTCGGCCGCCGGCGCGCCCCTGCAGCCGCTGGCGTTCTGGCCGCTCCACCAGTGGGTGAAGTCGAGGATGCCGCGCTTCTCGGCCGCGCTGCGCAGGTAGGCCATCGCGGCCGTGGCCAGCGGAAAGGCCGACGGGGCGGAACTCATCGGCCCGAGTTCGCGCATCACGCGGTTGACGATGCCGCGCGCCGGCCGGCCGGTGACCAGGTTGGTGATCACGGTGTGGCGTGCCGCTTCGCTCTGC
>CAYRHV010000130.1:0-6221 GCA_964424045.1 uncultured Ottowia sp.
GCCTCGACCATGACGCGCAGCACCGGCTCGGTGCCGCTGGCGCGGATCAGGATGCGGCCGTGGTCGCCCAGCTCGGCCTCGATGGCGCTTCGTTCCTCTTGCAGGCGCTGGCTGGCCTGCCAGTCCTGGCCGGGCTGCAGGCGCACGTTGATGAGCTCCTGCGGGAACAGGTGCACGCCGGCCAGCAGCTCGGCCAGCGAGCGCTTCTGCTGGGCGCAGGCCTGCAGCACCTGCAGGGCCGAGATCAGGCCGTCGCCGGTGGTGTGACGGTCCAGCACCAGCAGATGGCCCGAGCCCTCGCCGCCCAGGATCCAGCCGCGCTGCAGCAGCTCTTCGAGCACGTAGCGGTCGCCGACCTTGGCGCGCACGAAGTCGAAGCCCTGCTGGCGCAGCGCCTGCTCGACGGCAAGGTTGGTCATCAGGGTGCCGACGACGCCGCCGAGCGCGGGCGGGCGCTGGCCGCCGGCGTGCTGCAGGCGGTCCATGGCGAGCACGTAGAGCAGCTCGTCGCCGTTGTAGAAGCGGCCCTGGCCGTCGACCATCTGCAGGCGATCGGCGTCGCCGTCGAGCGCGATGCCGTAGTCGGCGCCATAGACGCCGACGGCCTTGACCAGGGCCTCGGGATGCGTGGCGCCGACGCCGTCGTTGATGTTCAGGCCGTCCGGCGTGCAGCCGATCGAGACCACGTCGGCGCCCAGTTCGTGGAACACCTTGGGCGCGATCTGGTAGGCGGCGCCGTTGGCGGCGTCGACCACGATCTTCATGCCGTGCAGGTTGAGCGTGTGGCCGAAGCTGCTCTTGCAGAACTCGATGTAGCGGCCGGCGGCGTCGTCGAGCCGGCGCGCGCGCCCGAGCCCGGCCGAGTCGGACCACTGCGGCTGTTGCTCCAGCATGGCCTCGACGGCGCGCTCCCAGGCATCGGGCAGCTTGGCGCCCTGGGCATCGAAGAACTTGATGCCGTTATCGGGATAGGGGTTGTGGCTGGCGCTGATGACCACGCCCAGGCTGGCGCGCTGGGCGCGCGCCAGGTAGGCAACGGCGGGCGTGGGCACGGGCCCGAGCAGCATGACGCTGGCGCCGGCCGAGATCAGGCCGGACTCGAGCGCCGCCTCCAGCATGTAGCCGGAGATGCGCGTGTCCTTGCCGATCAGCACCATCGGCGCCTTCTCCTGCTCGCACAGCACGCGGCCCACGGCGTGGCCCAGGCGCAGCATGAAGTCGGGGGTGATGGGGTCCTGCCCCACGGTGCCGCGGATGCCGTCGGTACCAAAGTATTTGCGTGTCATGCGAATCAGGCCGGTGTCAGGTCAAACCGAGTATTTTCCTATGAATCGGCAGCAAGACCGCCGCGACCAGCCGGCAGCGGCGGTTCTACTGGCGCGCAGTGCGAATATTTCCCGGTACCGGGCCCGGGTGGCTGGTGCGGTAGGGGTTGATGTCGAGCCCGCCGCGGCGCGTGTAGCGCGCATACACGGTGAGCCGGGTCGGGCGGCAGCGCGCCTGCAGGTCGCAGAAGATGCGCTCGACGCAGTGCTCGTGGAAGTCGCTGTGGCGCCGGAAGCTGACCAGGTAGCGCAGCAGCCCGGCCTGGTCGATCTGCGGGCCGGCATAGCGGATCTGGATGCTGCCCCAGTCGGGCTGACCGGTGACCGGGCAGTTGCTCTTCAGCAGGTTGCTGGTGAGCGTCTCCTCCACCGGCTGCTCGTCGAACACCGCCGTCAGCAGCTCGGGCGCCGGCGCGTCGTACTGGCTGCATTCCAGGTCCAGTCGGTCCAGGCTCAGGCCGTCGAGCTCGTGCAGCGGCTCGCGATCGAAGTCCTCGGGCAGCAGCAGGCGCACGCCAACGCTGGCGCGCATCGGCCCGCCGGACCAGATGGCGGCGCTGACGTCCTCGCGGATGCGCGCCTGCACCTCGGCCGCGCTGGCGAAGCTGCTGCCCTGGAAGCTGTTCAGGTAGAGCTTGAAGGACTTGCTCTCGATCAGGTGCGTGCTTTCGCAGGGCACCAGCACGTGGGCAATCGCCACCTGCGGCTTGCCGCGCCGGTTCAGCCAGGACAGCTCGTAGGCCGTCCACCAGTCGCCGCCGAAGAACGGCACCGGGCCGGCCAGGCCCAGGCGCTCGCGCTGCGGCGCGCGCGCGATTGGGTCCAGCAGCGCCGGGTCGTACTGCTCGGCATAGACGGTGGGCTGGCCCAGCGCGCTGGCGGCGAGCTCGGGGCGTGGATCGGTGCTCATGAATCAAGGTCCTGTGATGCGGCGGCCAGGTGCGCCAGCAGCGGCGGCAGCAGCCGGTCGACGACGCCGTCGGGCAGGTCGTGGCCCATGCCGTCGACGACCTGCAGGCGCGCGCCCGGGATGCGGCGCGCCGTGTCCTCGCCGCAGGCCAGCGGCACGAAGGGGTCGTCGCGGCCGTGGACCACCAGCGTCGGGCAGCGGATGCGTGCCAGCTCGCGCGCACGCTCGGTGTCGGCCAGCACGGCCAGAGTCTGGCGCAGCGCGCCGTACGGATGATAGGCGCGGCGCAGGCCGGCCTCGATCTGTGCGCGCAGCTGCGCCGGCGGCGTCGGAAAGCCGGGGCTGCCGATGGTGCGGAAGAAATCGAGGTAATAGGCCATCACGGCCTCGCGCGCGCCCGCGCGCGGGCGCCCCAGCATGGCGCGCACCACGGGTGGCCGCGGCCCGGACAGGCCACGCGCGCCGCTGCTGCTCATGATGCTGGTCAGGCTGGGCACGCGCCGTGGCGCCGCAATCGCCATGCGCTGGGCGATCATGCCGCCCATGCTGGCGCCGACCACGTGCGCGCGCGCCACGCCCAGCGCGTCCAGCACGCCCAGGGCGTCGGCCGCCATGTCGGCCACGCCGTAGGGCGCCGGCACGCGCAGGCGCAGGTTGTAGCGCAGCAGGCTGCTGGCCATGCGCGGCCGGCCGCAGTGGTCGAACGACTCGGACAGCCCGGCGTCGCGGTTGTCGTGGCGGATCACGCGGTAGCCGGCCTGCCGCAGGCCATCGACCAGGCGCTCGGGCCAGGCCGTGAGCTGCATGCCCAGGCCCATGACGAGCAGCACGGCGGGGCCGCTGCCGCCGCTGTCCTCGACCTCGATGCGGATCCCGTTGGCTTCGACTTGCATGGCGATCGGCTGGGGCAATCCGGAGACGCCGGTCACGCGGCCGCGCGGGCGGCCGGTGCCGCGGCGCTCACCGGAACTCGCGCTCCCGCAACCACTTGGTGGCGATCCACTTCTCGCCCGCTAGCACCGGCGCGCCGCCGTGCAGGGTGCGGGTATCGGGGTGCGGCCGCGCGTAGCTGAAGAACACGGCGTTGCCACGCCTGGGTGCGACTTCCAGCGAGACGTCGGGGAAGATGGTGCCGCCGCCCTGCTCCGGCTCGTCCAGGTAGATCACCACCGTGGCCACGCGCTGGCCGCCACGACGCAGCAGGGTCGGGGTGCCGGGCGCGTCGGGGTCGAAGTAGTCGTAGTGCGGCTTGTATTCGGCGCCGGGCTGGTAGTGCAGCACCTGCAGGCCCTCGCCATGGGTCACCGGCCAGTTGACGAGCCGGGCGATGCGCGCCTCGATGCGCGCCACCAGCTCGCTCTCGCCGCGCTGGAAGAACATGCCGCGGCTGGTGCGGTCGGTGCTGACCTCCTGCCCGCCGGTGCGCGTGGCGACCGTCAGCGAGCGGTTCATGCGCGGGCGCGCTGCCTCGACCAGGGCTTCGCATTCGGCGTCCGACAGCAGCCCGCCCAGCAGCACGATGCGCGGGGTGCGCAGGGTGCCGAGCACGGCCACGCGCCGGTCACCGCCGTCGAGGTCGAGCGGCGAACCGGTCAGGTCCGGCTCGGGCATGGCGGCCGCCGATGGCGAGCCCTGCATGGTTTCGGCCTGCGTCAGCTCATGCAGGTGGCTGCGCAGCACGTTTTCCAGCGCCTGGACGGCGACCTCGGTCTCCCAGCCTGATTCGCGCATCGCCTGCAGCACGGTGTCGGCGTCGTGGCCGGCCCGCGCCTGCTCGGCGATCCAGCGGCGCAGCTCGGGCGTGATCGGCTGGCTCATGGCGGCTCAGCGCCGGCGCCGGAACACCATCCGGTCCGGCTCCGACGCCGCGGGCGCGAAGGCATAGCCTTCCAGGTCAAAGCCCTGCAGCGCCTCGGGTCCGGCGGCGCGCCGTTCGGCCGCGTAGCGCGTCATCAGCCCGCGCGCACGCTTGGCCAGGAAGCTGATGATCTTGTACTGGCCGCCCTTGTAGTCCTCGAACACGCAGTCGATCACGCGCGCCCGCAGCACCTTGCGGTCGACCGCCTTGAAGTATTCCTGCGACGCCAGGTTGACGACCGTGGGCGCCGGCTCGCCCGCCAGCCGCTGGTTCAGGTAGTCAGCGATGCGCGGGCCCCAGAACTGGTAGAGGTTGCTGCCGCGCTCGGTCGCCAGGCGCGTGCCCATCTCGAGCCGGTAGGGCTGCATGCGATCCAGCGGACGCAGCACGCCGTAGAGGCCGCTGAGGATGCAGACGTGCTGCTGCAGCCAGTCGAGCGCCGCCGGCGCCAGGCTGCGCGCCTGCAGGCCCTCGTAGACGTCGCCGTTGAAGGCCAGCACCGCCTGGCGGCTGTTGCGCGCCGTGGCGCGCTCGCTCCAGGCCTGGTAGCGCGCCGCGTTGAGCTGCGCCAGCTTGTCGCTGAGCTTCATGAGAGAGGCGATCTGCTGCGGCGACTGGGGCCGCAGCACCTCGATCAGGGCCTTGGCCTCGTGCGCGAACAGCAGCTGCGTGTGCGGCACCTCGGGCGCGACCGGCGTTTCGTAATCCAGCGCCTTGGCGGGAGACAATAGCAGCAGCATGCTGCCGATTGTGTACCAGGACGCGCACCTGATTGCCATCGACAAGCCCGCCGGGCTGCTGGTGCACCGCAGCGCGCTCGACGCGGGCGCGACCGCGTTCGCGCTGCAGCAGCTGCGCGACCAGATCGGCCGTCGGGTCTGGCCGGTGCACCGGCTGGACCGGGGCACCAGCGGCGTGCTGCTGTTCGCGCTGGACGCGGACAGCGCGCATGCGCTGGCCCAGGCCTTCGAGCGGGGCGCGGCGCGCCGGCGCTACCTGGCCATGGTGCGCGGCTGGCCGCCCGCGGCCGGGACCATTGACCACCCGCTGGCACGCCTGCCGGACGACGCGCGCGGGCCGCGCGGCGTGGCGGTGCAGGACGCGCGGACGCGGTTTCGCACCCTGACGCGCCACGCCCTGCCGCTGCCCGACCGCGGCTTTGCCGACACACGCTGTGCCCTGATCGAGTTGCACCCGGAGACCGGCCGGCGCCACCAGCTGCGGCGCCACTGCAAGCACATGGCGCACCCGATCCTGGGCGACGCCAGCTACGGCAAGGGGGCGCTGAACCGCGCCGTGGCCGCCCTGCTGGGCGGCTCGCGCCTGTGGCTGCACGCGCTGCAGCTGGAACTCGCGCACCCGGTCACCGGCACGCCGCTGGTGCTGACGGCACCGCCGGACGCGGCCTGGTCAGGCTGGCTGGATGCTCGGCACTGATTTCACTGGAGTGCCGGCGCCAGCGGGGTCGTCGGCGAGTCGTCGTCGCGCCGCAGGCGTCGCATCTGCAGCCACATCACCAGCGCCAGCAGGACCAGGGCCGGGAGGTAGAACCACTCCTTGCCCGGACGCTCGACCGGCCGCTCCATCGAGGTGATGCGGAAGCTCTGCTCCAGACCCAGCTTCTCGGCCACGCTGCCGAAGCGCACGGCCACCACGCTGAGGTCGTCGCCGTCGGGCATCACCGTCACGCCGACGTCGGCCAGGCGCTTGCGGTAGTCGCCTGCCTTCGGGCCGAGCGGCAGCAGGACGCCCTTGTGCACGTCATTGCCCTCGAGGCTCACGCCCTCGATCCAGAGCCGCTCCTCGGCGTTGTCGGGCGCGTCGGCCAGCTGCTGGATCATGGCTTCGCCCCGCACCTGCTCGAACGGCGGGAACAGCTGATCCATCCAGAAGCCGGGGCGGAACAGCGTGAAGCACACCAGCAGCAGGGCGACGGTTTCCCACCAGCGCGTCTTGACCAGGAAGTAGCCCTGCGTGGCGGCGGCGAACACCAGCATGGCGACGACCGCGATGCTGATGACGAGCACGGTATGGCCCGGCCCGCGCAGGCCGATCAGCAGCAGCTCGGTGTTGAAGATGAACAGGAACGGCAGGATCGCCGTGCGCATGCTGTAGTAGAAGGCCGTGA
>CAYRHV010000131.1:0-6204 GCA_964424045.1 uncultured Ottowia sp.
TTGCGAGCATTTGCAACGCCGCAGACCGCCGCAGGCAGGGATGCGCAGCGCGCGGGGGGCTTGTTCAGCGTTACCCCAAGCCGGATCCGGGTTCAGTCCGCCAGTCGCTTGCGCATGGCGATGTGCGCGATGCCGACTTCCTCGTAGGGCTCCCCTTCGGACTGGTAGCCCAGGCGCCGGTAAAAGTCCTCGGCGTGACGCTGTGCGCTCAGGACAATGACACGGTCGCCGCGCTGCCGGGCCTGCTGCTCCAGGCCGGCCAGCACCTGCGCTCCCAGGCCGCTGCCACGCAGTGGCCGCAACACGGCCATGCGGCCGACGTGGGCGACGCCGTCGTGCGCTGGCAGCAGTCGGCCGGTGGCCAGCGGCTGGTCGAGGCGGTTGCGCACCACCACGTGCCAGGCCTCGGCGTCGGCGGCGTCCCATTCGTCCTCGCGTGCGATGCCCTGCTCCTCGACGAACACCGCTTCACGCACTGCACGCGCGGCTTCGCCCAGGCTGCCCCAGTCGCCGCCCGCCAGCCGCGTCGCGGGTTCCCCGGCCTCGAAGCCCTCAAGGATGGCGCGCAATTCGGGCCCCACGCTCCGGGGCCGGCTCGTGTCCGGATCGGCCAGCACATAGATCAGCTCGGTGCTGACCAGCAGGCGCTCCCCGTCGAAGATGGCGCCCTGAAAGTGGGCCGAGCTGTTGCCGATGCGTGCGCAGCGCAGGCCGATGTCCAGAACGTCATCCAGCCGCGCCGGGGCGTGGAATTCCAGTGTGGCCTTGCGCACGAACAGCTCGCCGAGGCGTCGTGCCAGCGCCGCAGTGAACGGCAGGCCCAGGGCACGCCAGTAATTGGTCAGTGCGACGTCGAAATAGCCGAGGTAATGGCTGTTGAAGACGACCCGCATCATGTCCACCTCGGACCAGCGCACGCGCAGGCGGTCGAAGAAGCGGAAATCGGCGCGGCCTGGGAGCGGGTTTGAATTCATGGCGAAATCGCGTGCCAGCGGGTTGCTTTCTCGTTCCGAAGCGGATGCAGGGCCGGGCCGTCAGCGCTGCGGCCCATCGGTGCCCAGCGCCTGGCGCAGGGCAGCCGCTGCGTCCTCATGGAAGCGCCGGGCCTCGGGCAGTGCGCGCCCCATCTGCACGAAGCCGTGCACGACGCCGCGGTAGATCTCCAGCTCGACGGCGACGCCGGCCATGCGCAGCTTGTCGCCGTAAAGCACGCCTTCGTCGACCAGCGGGTCGCACTCGGCCAGGCCGATCCAGGCCGGAGCCACGCCCTCGACGTCGTCGGCCTCCAGCGGCGCAAAACGCCAGTCGGCGCGCTCGGCCGGGCCGATGTACTGGGCGAAGAACCAGTCGATCTGGGCCTTGTCGAGCATCGGACCGTCGGCGAAGGCAGCGTGCGAGGGTGTGTCCTGGTGCGCCGTGGTGCCGGGATAGATCAGGAGTTGCAACGCCAGCGCCAGGCCGGCGTCGCGCGCCTGGATCGCGCTCACGGCCGCAAGCGTGCCGCCGGCCGAATCACCCCCGACCGCGATGCGCGTCGCATCGATGCCCAGCGCGGCCGCGCCCTCCCCGGCCAGCCAGCGCAGCGCGTCCCAGGCGTCGTTGACCGCGGTCGGAAAACGGTGCTCGGGCGCGAGCCGGTAGTCCAGCGTCAGCACGGCCGCGCCGCTGCTCTGGGCCAGCAGGCGGCACAGCGTGTCGTGGGTGTCGATGCTGCCGATGGTGAAGCCGCCGCCGTGGAAGTACAGCAGCACCGGCAGGCCGGACCGGGTGTCGGGTGCCAGCAGCCGGGCCCGCAGGTGCGTGCCGTCGCGCACCGGGATCTGCAGCTCCTGCGCGCGGGCCAGCTGCGGACGCGGGACTTCCAGCACCTCCGCGGCCTTGGCATAGGCCGCCTTGGCTGCCTGCGGCGTGAGCGTGTGCAGCGGTGGATACGGCGCCCGCGCCATGCGCTCGAGCAGCAGGCGCATGGTCTGCGTCAGGCAGGGGTGGTCGTTCGAGGCCGGAGGCATCATCCCGGGAGGCGGCCGGCCCCCCTGTCGTCGTTCCGCTTCAGCGGAAAGTCACCGTCACCGGCTTGAGGCCGGGCACGCCGTCGTAGACCACGGTCGCCTTCAGCCCCGGCTTGGGCGGCAGCAGGGCCGAGAACGAACCCAGGCTGACGAGCTGGCCCGGCTGCAGGGCCAGACCCTGGGCCTTGAGCGCACCGGCCAGCCAGACCACGGCATTGAGCGGATGCTCCAGCACGTCGGAGCCCTTGCCGCCGCCGAGCTTGTTGCCCTGCGCGTCCACCAGGCGCACCTCCATGTCGCGCAGCTGGTTCAGCAGGCGGGCCTGACCGGGCCCGTCCTGCGGCACCGCCAGCGGCGCGCCGCGCACGCCCAGGCGCGCCCCCACGTTGATGGCGCTGACACCGGCCCCATTGAGCTTGGCCGGTGCATCGACCATCAGGTCGGGCAATTCGATGAAGGGAATGACCTGGTCGACGTGGCGCAGCACCTCTGCCGGCGTGGCGGCGTCGTTGATGCCGGCGTCCTTGACGCGCACCAGCAGGTCGGCCTCGTAGAGCGGTCGCGCGCCAAACCCGGCATCCACCGTGGCGCCGTCACGCAGCAGCATGCGCCGATACAGCGCGCCCCAGACCGGCTGGTCGGTGTTGAAGCGCTGCTGCACCGCCGGATTGGTCAAGCCCGCCTTGTAGCCCACCAGCCGCCCGGCATGACGCGCCAGCCGCTGCTGCAGCTTGGCTCGCGTGCAGGCCGCATCGGCATCGGTCATGGTGCTGGCCGGGTTGGTGGTCGGGCGGCGCTCCCGGTAGTCTGCCGCCCAGGCATCGACCTGACTGTCCGTCAGGCAGCCGGGGGCTTCGGTCACGGGCGCCGCGGGCGGGCTGGCGCAGGCGGCCAGCAGGGCCGCCAGGCTGGCAGCGGACAGGATGCGCAAGAGGGTGGATCTCATGGGAGTCTCCTTGGGCTTGTTGGAAACAGGTTGTGCTCTGCGGGCTGCATCGGCGACGTGTCGGCGAACGGACCGGCGTTCCTGCGCACGGCGTCACTCGAATCGGCAAATGCGGGCGACTGCTGCCCCGGCGCGCTCAGCGCACGCCAAAGCGGGCCCGGCAGCCGTTGCTGACCCAGATCTCGCCGCGCCCGCGCACGCCCCAGGTCCGGCCTTCCTGGCAGGGTGCACTCGAGAGCTGCTCGATCATGCGCGGATAGCCTCGGCGCGTGTCCCAGGCGCAGAAGGCGGCCTGCTCGTTCACGCTGCTGCAGGTCACGCTGTAGCTGGCCGAACCGCCCCAGTTGTTCGAACCGCTGCCGGAACCCGGCAGCGCGAATTCGGCGCGGCAACCCTGGTCGACCCAGATCAGGTTGCCACGCTGGCCCCAGCTTCGCCCCTGGACGCAGGCGCTGCCCGACAGCTGGCGCACGAGCCGTGCGGTGCCTCGACCATTCAGGCGGCATTCACGGTAGTTGCCGTTGACGCTTTCGCAGCGCACGGCCTGCCCCTGGCTCGAGCCCTGACCGGGCCGGGAACCGCCACGGTCCTCGGCAAATTCACCCGAGCAGCCGTCGTTCACCCAGATCCTGCCGGGACCACGGTTGCCCCAGTTGCGACCCTCGATGCAACGCACACCCGACAGGTTGCGGACCAGCACGGCGGGGCCCTCGAAGCCGGTGCGGCACTCGTTCCGCGCATCCGTCTGCGTTTCACAGGTGATGGTGCGGCCGTGTCCCCAGTTGGTCGGCTGCGCCGACGCCAGCAGCGGAACAAGTCCGACTGCCAGACCCACCAGCGCCCTCGAAATCCAGGCTGTCATCTTCACGTCCTTCAGTCAAGAACCGGAGGACGCATCCTACACGGCTCGGACCTGGCGACGGAGACGAACGCGAGGCCGGCGGTGCTGACGGGGCGCTGCAGGTGCGAGACGCCGGCTCCGGCCGTCCGAGAGGCTGAAGCGGCGGCTGACCCGTCGACGCCAGACACCCCGTGCAGCGCCCGCCAACCGATGCTCAGGGTTTTCCCCAGTCACCCATCAGTCCGCTATTTGTAGCGCGAGGTCCACGGTACCGCATACTCGGAAGCTATGAAACTAGTAGCGAAAGAGGAATCTGCGCTATAGTTCCTCGCACAGCCAGCGATCTTGAGGAGAAGCCCCACATGAGCTCGAAGGAAAACGCCGCGACCGGTCAGCTGCTGGCTCTGCTGGAAGCGCGCTACGCCATTCGCGTCCTGTGGGCGCTGCGCGACGGGCACCCGCAGACCTTTCGCCTGCTGCAGGACAGCGTGGGCGGCATCACCCCCAATACCCTGAACACGCGGCTGAAGGAATTGCGCGCGGCCAATCTGGTGACACACGGCTCCGACGGCTACAGCCTGACGCCCAGTGGCAGTGACCTGGTCAAGCGCCTGTCCGACCTGCAGGCCTTTGCCGTGCGCTGGGTGGCGGCACAGGCAAAGCGGAAATAATCGGCCCCTGCGCCGACAATCGGCGTACGCGGCCCGGCACCAGCGTCCCGAACCCCCTTCGTGGCGCCACGGCTGGCACTCCCCTACCGCATGGAACACCAATGAGCACTGAACTGCAGATTACCGACACCCGACCTGGCAGCGGCGCCGAGGCTCGGGACGGCCAGACCGTCACGGTCCACTACACCGGCTGGCTCCACGTCGATGGCGCCCAGGGACCACGCTTCGACTCCAGTCGCGACCGGGGCGAGCCGTTTCGCTTCGTCCTCGGTGCCGGCATGGTGATCCGCGGCTGGGACCAGGGCGTGGCGGGCATGCGCGTAGGCGGCCAGCGCACCCTCGTCATCCCACCCGAACTGGGCTATGGCGCGCGCGGCGCCGGCGGCGTGATCCCGCCCCATGCAACGCTGATGTTCGACGTCGAACTGCTGGACGTGGACGGCTGAACGCCGACTGCCGCCAGGCCCCAGCGGCGCAGCCGTACGCCGTCGCCCGATCGTTTCAGGATGCGCAAAAGCACCTTGCCGTGCCTTTTTCGCACGGATTTCCGGCCGGCCGAGCTTGAAATCCGGAAAAGCGAACCCAACTTGGCTGGCAATCGATTTCGTCCCCCCAATTTTCTGATCCTGGTTTCGCATGACCGATCCCAACCGTTCCCAGAACGACGCCGAACAAGGCTTCGACCCCTTTGACCCACCCCGCAGCCCGGAAGAAATCGAGGCCGCGCTGGCGGCCGACAATGCCGCCTTCGAGGCCGCCGACGCGGACCTGCAGGCGGAGCTGCAGAGCCTGCAGGCGAAGGTCGCCGAATTGACCGACCAGGCGCTGCGCTCGCACGCGGAAGCGCAGAACGCACGTCGGCGTGCCGAGGAGGAAGTGGCCAAGGTGCGCAAGTTCGCGCTCGAGTCCTTTGCCGAGGGCCTGCTCGCCGTCGTGGACAGCCTGGAGGCCGCCCTCAAGGTCGAAAACGCCAGCGCCGAGCAATTGCGCGAGGGCACGGAGGCCACGCACCGGCAACTGATGGGCGTGCTGGAGCGCAACAAGGTGCTTGAAATCAATCCGGCGCCGGGCGCGCGCTTCGACCCGACGCGCGAACAGGCCATCACCATGGTGCCGGCCGAGCAGGAGGCCAACACCATCGTCAGCGTGCTGCAAAAGGGCTACCTGATCGCCGAACGCGTGCTGCGTCCGGCTCTCGTGACGGTTGCCGCACCGAAATAGAAAGGCCCGACGGGGCGACCTGCCGTCGCCACCGGCCGGGGGCGCTTGAATTTTCCGGCTTGACCCACCACCTTGGGTTCATCTGACTTGAAATCTTTCGCGGAGCAAAAACATGGGAAAAATCATCGGCATTGACCTGGGCACGACCAACAGCTGCGTGGCCATCCTGGAGGGCAGCACGCCCAAGGTGATCGAGAACGCCGAAGGCGCGCGCACCACGCCGTCGATCGTCGCCTATCAGGACGATGGCGAGATCCTGGTTGGCGCCTCGGCCAAGCGCCAGGCGGTCACCAACCCGAAGAACACCATCTACGCCGTCAAGCGCCTGATCGGCCGCAAGTTCGAGGACAAGGAAGTCCAGAAGGACCTGGGCCTGGCGCCGTTTTCCATCATCAAGGCCGACAACGGCGACGCCTGGGTCGAGGTGCGTGGCGAAAAGCTGGCACCGCCGCAGATCAGCGCCGAGACCCTGCGCAAGATGAAGAAGACCGCCGAGGACTACCTGGGCGAGCCGGT
>CAYRHV010000132.1:0-4835 GCA_964424045.1 uncultured Ottowia sp.
CGGCGTCGGTCAGCGCCTCGACGAACAGCAGGTCGGCGCCGGCCTCGGCGTAGCGCTCGGCGCGCTCCAGCGCGTCGGCCACGCCGTGCACGGCGGCGGCATCGGTGCGCGCCAGCACCAGCAGGCCGCTGTCGGCGCGCGCGTCCACCGCGGCCTTGATCTTGCCCACCATCTCGCTCGTCTCGATCACCGCCTTGCCCTCGAAGTGGCCGCAGCGCTTGGGACTGGCCTGGTCCTCGAGCTGGATGCAGTCGGCGCCGGCGCGCTCGAGCTGGCGCACCGCGTGATAGACGTTGAGCGCGTTGCCGAAGCCGGTGTCGGCGTCGACGATCAGCGGCAGGCGCACGGCGTCGCGGATGCGCTGCGTGTGCTCGACGATCTCGGTCAGGCCCATGAAGCCCTGGTCGGGCAGGCCCAGGCTCATGTTGGTGACGCCGGCGCCAGTGACGTAGATGGCCTCGAAGCCCAGATCCTCGATCAGGCGCGCCGACAGGGCGTTGAAAGCGCCGGGCAGCAGGGTGGCGCGGCGCGCCTGGGCGAGCGCGGCCAGCGTTTTGCGAGAATCGTTCGCAGTCATGGTGTTTCTCCGAAGCGATGATGCTAACTGGCGGAGAGACCCGAGGAGCCCCGGCATGCGCATTCTCCTGGCGGAAGACGAGCCCGAACTGGCCAGCTGGCTGGCGCGCGCGCTCGAGCGCAGCGGCCTGCTGGTGGACTGGGTGGCCGACGGGCGCGACGTGCTGCCCAGCCTGGCCGGGGGGCGCCACGACGCGCTGGTGCTCGACCTCGGCCTGCCGGGCCTGGACGGCCACCAGGTGCTGGCCGCGCTGCGCGCCACCGACGAGCGGCTGCCGGTGCTGATCCTGACCGCGCGCGATTCGCTGCTCGAGCGCGTCGGCACCCTGAACCAGGGCGCCGACGACTTCCTGGCCAAGCCGTTCGACCTGGCCGAGCTCGAGGCGCGCCTGCACGCCCTGGTGCGGCGCGCGCGCGGCAGCGCCCACTGGGGCCAGAGCTGCGGGCCGCTGGCCTGGGATCCGGCCACGCGCGCCTTCACGCTGGACGGCGAGCCGCTGGCGCTGACGCCGCGCGAGCACGCTGTGCTGCGCGTGCTGGTGCAACACACCGGCACGCCGCTGTCGAAGCTGGAAATCCTCGATCGCGTGGTGCCGGACGCACGCGACGTGCGCCCGGACGCGATCGAGGTGCTGGTGCACCGCCTGCGCAAGCGCCTGGCCGGGCACGACGTGCGCATCGTCACCCTGCGCGGCCTGGGCTACGTGCTGGAGGCCGGCACATGAGGCTGGCCTGGCCACGTGCCAGTCTGCGGCGCACGCTGCTGCTGGCGCTGGCCAGCGGCCTGCTGCTGGCTTCCGGGCTCGGCCTCTGGAGCGCCTGGGACACCGCCCACGACGCCGCCAACGCCGCCTACGACCGCTCGCTGGCCGGCGCCATCAAGGCCATCGACGCCAACATCTCGACCGCCAGCGGCGGCCTCGGGATCGAACTGCCCTACCCCCTGCTGGAGTTCTTCGAGCTCACGGCCAGCGGGCCGGTGTTCTTTCGCGTCGCCACCGGCGACGGGCTGGTGGAAATCGGCAATGCCGGCCTGCCACCGCCCGAGCCCGACCTGGTCGACGGTCGGCCGCGCTTTCGCGACGCCCGCTACTTCGGCGAGCCGGTGCGCCTGGGCAGCTACGCACGCCGGCTCGACGCACCGCTGGCCGGCCGTGAATCCGGCTCCCGGGTCGTGATCCAGGTCGCCGAGACGCTCACCTCGCGCCAGCACTTCACGCGTGCCCTGCTGCTGGAGGCGGTGACGCGCAATGCCCTGCTGGTGGCGCTGGCCCTGGGCCTGATGGTGCTCGCCATCGGCTGGGCGATGCGGCCGCTGGCACGCCTGTCGGACGAAGTGCGCCAGCGCGCGCCGGACGACCTGACCCCGATCCCGCCAGCGCGCGTGCCGGCCGAGGTGCAACCGCTGGTGACGGCCATGAACCACCACATGGCGCGCCACCAGCAGGCCAGCGAGGCCCAGCGGCGCTTCGTCGACGACGCCTCGCACCAGTTGCGCACGCCGCTGGCCACACTCGCCACCCAGGTCGACTGCGCGCTGCGCGACACCGAGCCCGGCCCGGCGCGCGACGCCCTGCAGGCCATCCACGCGCAGCTGGACCAGGCCACGCGGCAGGTGAACCAGATGCTGGCGCTGGCGCGCGCCGACGCCACCGAGCTGCAGCCGCAGCCGCAGCCGGTCGAGCTGGTGGCCCTGGCGCGCGAGCTGACGCGCAGCGCCTGGCCACGCGCACGCGCCGCCGGCATCGATCTGGGCTTCGAGGCGCCAGACACCCCGCTGACCGCGCGGGGCCACACCGGACTGCTGCGCGAGGCGCTGGGCAACCTGCTGCACAACGCGCTGCGCTACACGCCCCCGGGTGGCCACGTGACGGTGCAGGTGGCGCGCGAAGGCGATACGGCCCGCCTGAGCGTGCTGGACGACGGCCCGGGTCTGGCACCCGACGAGCTGGAACGCGCCGGCGAGCGCTTCTTCCGCGGCCGCGGCGCGCGCTCCGGCGGCACCGGCCTGGGCCTGGCCATTGCGCGCGCGGTGGCGCAGCGCCACGGCGGCACGCTGGCGCTGCGGTCGGCGACCGAGGGCCCGGGGCTGGTGGCGAGCCTGTGGCTGCCACTCGATCCTTCGGACTCGCCGAAATCCGAAATTCTTAGGGGTTTTCCCTGATTATGCGAATCGCGATTTGAAAGGTGTTTGAAAGTTCCCGCCGGCTAAAGTAAGTTTCAGGCCCCGCCAGGCGCACCAGCGTGCGCCCGCAGGTTCAGGACAAGACACGCACGACAAGGACGACCACCATGAGACTCAAGCTTTCCCTCGCCACCCTGACCCTGGCCCTTGGCTTCGGACTGGCCCAGGCTGCGCCGCTGGAAAAGACCGAGTGCATCGCGCCGGCCAAGCCGGGCGGCGGCTTCGACCTGACCTGCAAGCTGGCGCAGTCCGGCCTGCTGGAAGGCAAGTTCATCGACACGCCGATGCGTGTGACCTACATGCCCGGCGGCATCGGCGCCGTGGCCTACAACGCCGTGGTCGCCCAGCGCCCGGGCGAGGACAACACCATCGTAGCCTTCTCCGGCGGCTCGCTGCTCAATCTGGCGCAGGGCAAGTTCGGCCGCTACAACGAGAACGAGGTGCGCTGGCTGGCCGGCGTTGGCACCGACTACGGCGCCATCATGGTGGCCGAAAGCTCGCCGCTGAAGTCGCTCAAGGACCTGGCCGAGGCCATCAAGCAGGACCCGCGCAAGGTGGTGTTCGGTGCCGGTGGCACCGTGGGCAGCCAGGACTGGATGAAGGCCGCGCTCACCGCCAAGGCCGCGGGCCTGGATCCCAAGGCCATGCGCTTCGTTGCCTTCGAAGGCGGCGGCGAGGGCCTGACGGCGCTGCAGGGCGGCCACATCCAGGTGCTGTCGGGCGATGCCTCCGAGGCCGAGGAACACATCAAGGCCGGCGCCAAGGTGCGCGTCATCGCCGTACTGTCGGACCAGCGCCTGGAAGGCGGCCTGGCCGACGTGCCCACCGCCAGGGAACAGGGCATGGACGTGGAGTGGCCGATCATTCGCGGCTTCTACATGGGGCCCAAGGTGAGTGACGCCGACTACCAAGTCTGGGTCGACACCTTCAACAAGATGATGGCGTCGCCGGAATTCGCCAAGCTGCGCGCCGAACGCAGCCTCTACCCCTTCAGCATGACCGGCGCCGAGCTCGACGCCTACGTGAAGAAGCAGGTCGAGGCCTACCGCAAGGTCGCGACCGAAGTCGGCCTGACCGTGTCCAAGTAAGGCATCCCGGCTCTCTGCCCGCGGCCCGCGCGGCCCCCGATTCCCATCAAGGACCTCCTCATGAGCGATCGCATCCTCGGCGCCGCGTGCGTGATCGTCGGCGCCGGCATGGCCTGGGCCGCGCGCGACTACGCGGCCCCGATTTCCTACGAGCCGGTCGGCCCGCGCGCCTTCCCGATGCTGCTGGCGGCCCTGCTGGCCGCCGGCGGCCTGTGGCTGGTCTTCAAGCCCGGCGGCGACGAACCCTGGCTGCACAAGGTGCCGCTGGGACCGCTGGCGTTTGCCGTGGTCGCGGTGTTCGCCTACGCCTTCCTGTTCCAGTGGCTGGGCTTCACCCTGGCCACCGTGGCGATGGCGATGCCGGTCGGCATGGCCTTTGGCGGCAGCTGGATGAAATCGCTGGCCGGCGGCGTCGGCCTCGGCCTGCTGCTGTTCCTGGGCTTCGACAAGCTGCTCGACGTGGTGCTGCCCTCCGGCCTGCTGGCCTTCATCCTCGGAGGACGCTGAGCCATGGAAACCTTCCAGTTCCTGATGTCGGGCTTCGGCGTCGCGCTGATGCCCTCCAACCTGATGATGGCCGCCATCGGCGCCCTGATCGGCACCATCGTCGGCATGCTGCCGGGCCTGGGACCGATCAACGGCGTCGCCATCCTGATGCCGCTGGCGTTCGCCCTCAAGCTGCCGCCGGAAACGGCGCTGATCCTGCTGGCTTCGGTCTACCTGGGCTGCGAATTCGGCGGCCGCATCTCCTCCATCCTGCTCAACGTGCCGGGCGACGCGGGCGCCATCATGACCGCGCTGGACGGCTATCCGATGGCCAGGAAGGGCATGGGCGGCGTGGCGCTGTCGCTCTCGGCCTGGTCGTCCTTCGTCGGCTCGATCCTGGCCAGCCTGGGTTTCGTGCTGTTCGCGCCGCTGCTGGCGCGCTGGGCCCTGGCCTTCGGCCCGGCCGAGTATTTCGCCCTGATGTGCTTTGCCTTCGCCTG
>CAYRHV010000132.1:4935-6136 GCA_964424045.1 uncultured Ottowia sp.
GCGCTGTTCAACCTGAAGGAACTGGCCCACACCGGCTGGACCACGCTGCGCTCGGCCCTGGTCGGCTTCGTGGTCGGCGTGCTGCCGGGTGCCGGCGCCACCATCGCCAGCGCCATGACCTACGGCATGGAAAAGCAGATCGCTGGCGACACCGGCCACTTCGGCGAGGGCGACATCCGCGGCGTGGCGGCACCCGAAGCCGCCAACAACGCCTCGGCGATCGGCTCCTTCGTGCCCATGCTGACCCTGGGCGTGCCGGGTTCGGGCACGACGGCGGTGATGATGGGCGCGCTGGCGCTCTACAACATCACGCCCGGCCCGGCCCTGTTCACCCAGAACGCGGGCCTGGTGTGGGGCCTGATCGCCTCGCTGTTCATCGCCAGCACGATCCTGCTGGTGATCAACATCCCGCTGGTGGGCGTGTTCACGCGCCTGCTGCAGACGCCCAACTGGCTGCTGGTGCCGGGCATCCTGGCGGTGAGCGCGGTCGGTGTCTACTCGGTGCATGCCACCACCTTCGACCTGGCGATGATGGCGGTGTTCGGCGTCGTCGGCTACCTGCTGCGCAAGCAGGGCGTCCCGATGGCGCCGCTGATCCTGGGCTTCGTGCTGGGCGACATGATGGAGCAGAACCTGCGCCGCGCGCTGTCGATCAGCGACGGCGAGGTCGGCATCCTGTTCGAAAGCCCGATCGCCATCGTGCTGTGGGTGCTCTCGGTGCTGATGATCGTCGTGCCGCCGCTGCTGCGCATGCGCCGGCGCCGCGCCGCCGCGGCCTGAGGCCGGCAAGCCCACGCTTGCGACCTCCCGCTCGCTCGCAACGACAGCCGCTCCGGGTCCGGAGCGGCTGTTTTCCTGCGGGAACGCGGACCGACGCTCAGCGCTTGCCGCTGCGCGTCTTGCCTGCCGCCTTGCGCACCGCGGCGCGCAGGGCCTGGATCGGCGACGCGCGCTCCCGGCCGAGTTCCGCCTCACGCTGACGGCGTGCCGCACGCTTGGTCGATAGCCGGGTCGGCTTGCCGCCCTCGCCATCGGTCACGCCCCGCTCACGCGCGGCCAGGGCACCGTCCTCGTGCATCAGACGAAAGTCGATCTTGCGCGCATCGAGGTCGACGCGGCTGACCTGCACGCGCACCCGCGTGCCGATGGCGTAGCGGATGCCGGTGCGCTCGCCGCGCAGCTCCTGGCGGATCTCGTCGAA
>CAYRHV010000133.1:0-4141 GCA_964424045.1 uncultured Ottowia sp.
CGCAGGGCGTGTGGCAGTACCGCCAGAGCATCGCCATCATCCAGCAGCTGATGGGCGGACGCATGTACCCGCTGACGCTCAAGGGGTTGGAGGACGCGATGCGCATGCTCTCCAAATAGCCGGCCCGCCCGCAGCCCTAAACTCGGTGCGGTGAGTCACCCGTCCCGCGTCCTGGCCGGCCCGTGCTGGCGGCCTGCCGCCCTGCTGCTTGGCCTGGTCCTGCTGTTGTCCGGCTGCGGACTGCTGCCCGGCGCCGACACGGCACCGGCGGAACCAGCGGCGACGGCAGCCACCGACGACCCGGATGCGGAACCGGTCGAACCGGCCTTCGACATCCGGGTCGAGAGCGCGGACGAGGACCTGCGCGCCCTGGTGGCCCGCCACAACGAGCTGCAGCGCTACCGCGCCCTGGCGGATCTGGATGACGCCGAGTTCGCGCGCCTGATGGCGCTGGCCGAGCGCGACGTGCGCAACCTGCTCGGCACCGAAGGCTATTTCATGCCCGGGGTGCGAATCCACCGTGAGGCCGGCAATGCGCGCCCGGTGGTGGTGATCGCGATTGATGCCGGCGAGCCGGCCACGGTGCGGCGCGTGAACCTCGAGTTCGAGGGCGACATCGCCGAAGCCACCGACCCGGCGGCCGTCGCCCAGCGCGAAGCCATTGCCAGCGACTGGACCTTGGGCGAGGGCCGCCGCTTCACGCAGGCGCGCTGGTCCGACGCCAAGACGGCCGCGCTGCGCCAGCTGGTGCAGCAGCGCTACCCACGGGGGCGCATCAGCTACAGCCTGGCCGACGTGGACGCGCCCACGGCCCGCGTCGACCTGGCGCTGCGGCTGGACTCCGGCCCGTCGTTCCACCTCGGCCCGGCCGTCGTGCAGGGTGCCGAGCGCTATCCGGGCTGGCTGCCGGCGGTCCTGTCCTGGCTCGAGCCCGGTGACGTCTACGACCAGAAGCGGCTGGTGGACGCGCAGCAGCGCCTGACCGGCAGCGGCTACTACGACTCGGCCTACATCGCCATCGAGCCGCAGGGCGACCCGGACGCCGTGCCCGTGCTCTACACCCTGACCGAGGCCAAACGGCAGAAGCTGCAGCTGGGCATCGGCTACAGCACCGACGCCGGCCCGCGCCTGACGCTGGAGCATCGCCACAACCGCTTCCTGGGCAGCAGCTGGCGCGCCGACAGCAAGCTGCAGCTGGACCGCAAGGCGCCGCTGCTGCAGACCGAGCTGAGCTCGCTGCCGAATGCGAACGGCTGGCGCTGGTCGGGATTCGGCCGCTACATGCGGCAGGACGACGGCACGCTGAACACGGTGTCGAAGACGCTGCGCGTCGGCCGCATCAAGAACACCGAGCAGTACGACCGCCACTTCTACCTGCAGTACGACCATGCCACCGTCACCGGTTCCGGCAGCGCCACCGTGCCCGACGCGCTGCTGGGCGACGGCGCGGCGCTGAGCGCCAACTACGCCTGGACCGGGCGCTACTTCGACAACCTGCTGTCACCCACGAGCGGCTGGGGCCTGGGCTTCGACGTCGGTGCCGGCCTGACCACGCTCAGCCCGCGCAAGCCGTTCACGCGCCTGGCGGGGCGCTGGCTCGGCTTCGTGCCGCTCGAACACAGCCGGCTGGCGCTGCGCGCCGAGGGCGCGGCCATCCTGGCCAGCCAGCAGGCGCGCCTGCCGGCGACGATGATGTTCCGCACCGGCGGCGACGCCACGGTGCGCGGCTACGGCTATCGCCGCATCGGCATCCCGGTCGGCAACGACCTGGTGGCCCCGGGGCGCTACATGACGATCGGCAGTGTCGAGTGGCAGCGCCCGATCCTGCAGCAGCGTTTTCCCGGCCTGCTCGAGCACACGCTGTTCATCGACGTCGGCAGCGTCGCCAACCACGCGCGCAATCTGCGTCCGCACTGGGGCGTCGGCACCGGCCTGCGCCTGCTGACCCCGGTCGGGCCGATGCAGCTGGACCTGGCCTACGGCCTGAAGACGCACGAGGTGCGGCTGCACATGAACGTGGGGTTCGTGTTCTGATGGCCCGGCCGGCTGCCGCCCCAGAGACCCCCGGGGACGCCGCGTCGCAGGCGGGCCGACGATCCGGCGCGCTGCGCTGGATCGGCCGCGTGCTGGCGGCCTTGCTGGTGTTGCTCGCGCTGGCGCTGGGCGCCCTGTGGGCCTGGGCCGGCAGCGAGGGCTCGCTCGCCACCGCCCTGCGCTGGGCCGGTAGCCGGCTGCCGCTGCAGGCCGAGCAGGTCAGCGGCCGCCTGCTCGGTGGCGGCACGGTCCACCGGCTCGCCTGGGACGACGGCGCCGGCCTGCGGCTCGAGGCGCAGGACGTGGAACTGCGCTGGACGCCGGGCGCCCTGCTGGCGCGCACCCTGCACATCGAGCGGCTGGCAGCTGGCCGCATCGTGGTCGACGACCAGCGCCCGGCCGGCGAACCCGCGGCCGGCCCGCCCGACTCGATCGCATTGCCACTGAAGCTGCAGGTCGAATCCCTGCAGGTCGGTGAACTGGAGTGGACTGGCCCCCCGCCGCAGACGGTGCAGGGCATCGCGGCCCGCTACGACTACGACGGCCGGCGCCACCAGCTGGCGCTGGACCACGCGCGCTTCGAGAACGGCGACTACCACGCGCGCCTGCAACTCACGGACCGCCAGCCCCTCACCCTGGAGCTGGCGCTGGCGGGCGCACTCACGGCCGCCGTGCCGGGCAGCGACGAAGCGCTCGCCCTCGCGGTGCGGGCCGGCATGCAGGGGCCGCTGACGGACCTGCAGGCCCGCGCCGAGCTGCAGGGCACTCCGATGGCGGCGAGCACGGAGCCGCCGGCGCTGCCACCGCTGCCGCAGTTCGCGCAACTGGCCGCCGCGCCGGTGCCCGAGGCAGCCGTGGGCGGCGCGGACGCCCGCCCCGAGGCCCAGGCCAGCGCCCGCATCACGCCCTGGGCCGCGCAAGCCCTGCCCGAGGCCCATGCGCGCCTGCGCGCCGTGGATCTGGGCGCGCTCTGGGCGCAGGCGCCCGCCACGCACCTGGGCGGCACGCTCGAACTGACACCGCTGGCCACCACGGGCGATGGCGGCGGCGGCTGGACGCTGCGCGCCGACCTCGACAACCGGCAGCCGGGCCCCTGGGACCAGCACCAGCTGCCGCTTGAAAGGCTCACCGCCGACCTCGACTGGCAGGATGGCGCGGCCAGCGTGCGCACGCTGCAGGCGCAGGTGGCGGGGGGCGAGCTCGAAGCCAGCGGACGCTGGATCGCGCCGCCGGCCGCCGCGGCGCCCGCCACGGGCGACACCGGCACGGCCACGGCGCCAGCCTGGCAGCTCGACGCCCGCCTGCAGGACATCGACCCGGCGCGCCTGCACAGCGGGCTGCAGTCGGCCCCGCTCGACGGCACGGCGCAGGCCAGTGGCCAGGGCGAGGTGGTCGACTTCGCGTTCGAGCTGCTGGCCCGCGCGCCGGCCAGCGCGTCGCAGCGCCGGGCCGAGGCGGCGCCGGCGGAACCCGTGATCGACCTGCAGGCGCTGCGCCTGCGTGACGCCGGCGCGCGCGGCCGCTGGAACCCGGGCCAGCTCGCCCTGCAGCAGTTGCGTGTGCGCACCGACGACGCCGAGCTGGCCGGCACGGCCGAGCTGCAGCTCGCCGGCCCGGGCGGCACGGCCGACCTGAAGCTGCGGCTCCCCGGCGCCGAACTCGCCGTGCAGGGCGAAGCCCAGCCAGAGCGCGGTGCCGGCACTCTGCGCGCGGAGCTGGTCGACGCCGGCCGCGTGCTGGCCTGGGCCCGGCGGCTGCCGGGGCTGGACAACGCCCTGGCCGGGGCCGAAGCAAGCGGTCGCGCCACGCTGGACGCACGCTGGCGCGGCGGCTGGCGTGACCCCACGCTACAGGCCCGGCTGACGTCCCCTGGCATGCGCCTGCAGCCCCCGGGCAGCGACGGCGCGTCGGCGCCGATCCAGGTGCGCGCCCTCGAGCTCGACGTCGATGGCCGCCTGGATGCCGCCCGGATCACGGCCCGCGGCGAGGTCGCGCAGGACGAGCGTGAGCTGGTGCTGCAGCTCGACGCCAGCGGCGGCCGCACGACACCCACCAGCGTGCCGCTGGCGCAGGCCGGCTGGCACGCCGTCCTGGATCGCCTGCAGGC
>CAYRHV010000133.1:4241-6085 GCA_964424045.1 uncultured Ottowia sp.
CCGGCCCAGGGCGGGCGCTTCGAGGCCGGTGCCGGCACGCTGGCCATCACCTCGCCCGCGCCAGCCTCCCAGGCGCGGCTGGCCTGGGGCCCGCTGCACTGGCGTGCCGGCGAACTGCACAGCACCGGGCGCCTGACCGGCCTGCCGCTGCAATGGGCCGAGCGCCTGGGCGGCGACACGCTGCGCGAGGCCGGCGTCACCGGCGATGTGGTATTCGACGGCGAGTGGGACCTCGCACTGGGGACCACCCTGCAGGCGCGCGCCAGCCTGGCCCGTGCCAGCGGCGACCTGACCCTGCTGGCCACCGACGCCGAGAGCGGCGTGCAGTCGCGCGTGCCGGCCGGCCTGCGCGAGGCGCGCCTGGAGCTGGCCAGCGACGGCTCGGCACTCGAGCTGCGCCTGGTCTGGGACAGCGCCCAGGCTGGCAACGCCAGCGGCCAGCTGCGCACCGGGCTGAGCGCCGAGCGCACGGACGGCGCGACGCGCTGGCGCTGGCCGGAGACGGCCCCCCTGCAGGGGCAGCTGCAGGCCCGCCTGCCGCAGATCTCCGCCTGGTCGGTGCTGGCGCCGCCGGGCTGGCGGCTGCGCGGCTCGCTGGCGGCCGACGTGGCGATCAACGGCACGCGCGGCCAGCCGCTGCTGCAGGGCAGCCTGGGCGCCGACGACCTGGCACTGCGCTCGGCCGTCGACGGCATCGCGCTGGAGCACGGCCGCCTGCGCGCGCGGCTCGATGGCACGCGCCTGCAGGTTGACGAGTTCACGCTGGAGGGCGCAGGCCCGCCGGGCCGCGGTGGCCGGCTGCAGGCCAGCGGCGAGGCCGGCTGGATCGACGGTCGTGCCCAGGCGCGCCTGGATGCCAGCCTGCAGCAGCTGCGCGCCAGCGCCCGCAGCGACCGCGAGGTCGACGTCTCGGGGCGCGTGCAGGCACGGCTCGACGGCCGTGCCGTCCAGGTCGAGGGCGAGCTGCAGGTCGACCGCGCACGCATCGTGCTGCCGGACGAAAACGCTCCGCGCATGGACGACGACGTGATCGTGCGCGGGCCGGACGGCCGGGTGATGTACGGCCGGCAGGGCCCCGGCGCCGTCGCCACGCCGACCAGCGAGGCCGGGCAGCAGCTGGCGGCGCAGCAGGAACGCAGCAGTGCCGCACGCGAGTCTCGGGAAGAGCCCCTCACCGTCGCCGTCCGCGTCGGTATCGACCTGGGTCCCGACTTCCGGCTCAGCGGCATGGGCATCGCCACCCGCCTGGCCGGCAAGCTGGCGCTGAGCGCCGACGGTCCACTGGACAACATGCCGCAACTGACCGGCACCGTGCGCACCGTGGGCGGCAGCTTTCACGCCTACGGCCAGCAGCTGACGATCGAGCGCGGCGAGATCGTCTTCAGCGGCGAGATCGCCAACCCGGCGCTGGAAATCATCGCCCTGCGCCCCAACTACACCAGCGACCAGCGCGTCGGCGTCGAGGTCGCCGGCAGTGCCCTGCTGCCGCGAGTACGCATCTATTCGCAGCCGCAACTGCCGGACAGCCAGGCCCTGGCCTGGCTGCTGCTGGGGCGCGAGGCACCGGAGACCGGCGCCGAATCGGCCATGCTGCAGACCGCGGCGCTGGCCCTGCTCGGCGGCCGCGAGGGGCGCGGGCTGGCGGCCAGCTTCGGTCTGGACGAATTGAGCTTCAGCAGCGGCGAGGGCGGCGAGGTCGGCAATGCCAGCGTGACGCTGGGCAAGCGCCTGTCGGACCGGCTCTACGCCGCCTACGAGCACAGCGTCGCCGGTGCCAGCGGCACCCTGCTGATCTTCTACGAGCTGTCGCGCCGCTGGTCGCTGCGCGGCCAGGCCGGCGTCGA
>CAYRHV010000134.1:0-6083 GCA_964424045.1 uncultured Ottowia sp.
GCGGCGGCCTGGGCCACCTGGCCGCAAGGCTGTCCGGGCGCTTCGACCAGCAGCACTTCGTCGCCCGCCAGCGCCTCGCCGGCCACGTGGCCGACCCAGGCGCGGCGCTTCACCGCGCCCCGGAACTGGCTGCGTGCCACCACTTCCTGGCCCGGGTAGCAGCCCTTGCGGAAGCTCACCCCCTCCAGCGATTCGTAGTTCAGCATCTGCGGCAGGAAGGCCTCGGAAACGGCTGCCGAAACCATGGCCGCGCCGCTGCGCACGGCCGCCAGCTCCCAGTCGGCGGCGGCCAGCGCCGGGCCCTCCGGCTCCGGGCTGCCTGCGGCCGCCAGCCACAGGGCACGGGCCTCGTCTTCGGCCGCGGGCAGGGTGGCCACGCACGGCGTGTCGGCGGCGCGTCCCGGCTGCGCGGCGGTGGAGATCCACTGGGCGGCCGAAGCGCCCAGCAGTCCGCGCAGCATCACGTCCGCGCCCGCCTCCGTGAGCTGCACCCGACTGCGCAGCACGAAGCGTGACAGGCGCGTCAGCGTCGGAGCCAGCAGATCCGCGGCGCAGGCGAGCAGGAACTCCTCCGGCCCCGAGCGGCAGGCGATGAAGCTGGCCAGCATGCGCCCTCGGGCATTGCACAGCGCCGCCAGCCGGCCCCGGCCCAGAGGGATCTGCTCCATGTCCTGGGTCAGCTGGGCCTGCAGGAAGTTGGCGGCATCGGCGCCCCGTGCGCGGATCACGCCCAGATCGGGCAGGCGTGCAACGCCGTCCAGCGGCGTCGACGCAGGGGCAGGGGAGGACAGGCAGGCAGGCATGGCTGAATTATCATGGCCAGCCCGCTCCTGTTGCCATGAAGAGTCTCGTGCGCCGCCTGGCGCTTGCGTTCCTGATCCTGATCCTTGCCACTGCCGGCACGCTGGCGTGGTGGCTGCTGCGACCGCTGGCGCTGGAGGCCGGGCGGATCGAGGTCAACGTGCCGCAGGGCGCTTCGCTGCGCACGGCGGCGAACCAGGCGGTGGCGGCCGGCGTCCGCATGCCGGCCCGCCTGCTGCAGGCCTACTTCCGGTTTGCCGGGCGCCAGCGCACCATCCAGCCCGGCGCCTACGAAGTCACCCAGGGCATGCGGGCCGCTGACCTGCTGGACAAGCTGGTGCGCGGCGAGCGCATCCAGCTGTCGCTGACCCTGGTCGAGGGCTGGACCTTCCGCCAGGTGCGCCAGGCGCTGGCGCGCGCCGAATTCCTCACGCACGACAGTGCCGACCTGTCGCCCGAGCAACTGATGACGGCCATCGGGGCGCCCGGGGTCGCGCCGGAAGGGCGCTTCTTTCCTGATACCTACCTCTATGCCAAGAACGCTTCCAGCGATCTGGCCATCCTGCGCCAGGCGATGCAGCTGATGCAGCGGCGCCTGGCCGCGACCTGGGACGCGCGCGCGCCGGACCTGCCGCTGAAGACGCCCGATGAGGCGCTGATCCTGGCCAGCATCGTCGAGAAGGAGACCGGCCGGGCGGCCGATCGGGCCGAGGTCGCGGGCGTGTTCGTCAACCGCCTGCGCATCGGCATGCCGCTGCAGACCGATCCGACGGTGATCTACGGCCTGGGCGAGTCCTTCGACGGCAAGCTGCGGCGCAGCCACCTGACCGGCGACACGCCATTCAACACCTACACCCGCCGTGGCCTGCCGCCGACCCCGATCGCCATGCCCGGCAAGGCGGCCCTGCTGGCCGCGGTGCAGCCGGCAGCCACGAAGTCGCTTTATTTCGTTGCGCGCGGCGACGGCAGCAGCCAGTTCAGCCGCACCCTGGAGGAGCACAACCGAGCCGTGAACCAGTACCAGCGGGGAGGCGGCCAGCGATGAGCGAGTGCGGGCTTTTCATCAGCTTCGAGGGCATCGACGGCGCCGGCAAGTCGACCCACATCGCGGCGCTGGCCGAGGCCTTTCGTTCCCGCGGGCGGGCCGTGGTGCAGACGCGCGAACCGGGCGGCACGCCGCTGGCCGAGCGCATCCGCGAACTGGTCCTGCACGAGGCCATGGACGCGCGGACCGAGGCCCTGCTGATGTTCGCGGCCCGACGCGACCACGTCGCCCAGGTGATCGCGCCGGCGCTGGCACGCGGCGACGTCGTGCTGTGCGACCGCTTTGCCGACGCCTCGTTCGCCTACCAGGGCGGCGGGCGCGGCCTGGACTGGTCCAGCCTGGCCGGACTCGAGCGGCTGGCGCAGGATCTGGAGGGCCTGGATCTCGGTGCCGAGCGCCCGAATCCGCTGCAACCCGACCTGACCCTGTGGTTTGACCTGCCCCCGGCGCAGGCCGCTGCGCGCCTGGCCGGCGCGCGCCTGCCGGATCGCTTCGAGGCCCAGCCGCTGGCCTTCTTCGAAGCCGTGCGTGCCGGCTATGCGCGTCGAGCTGCCGAGCAGTCGGCGCGCTTCGAGCGCATCGACTCCACCCAGCCGCGCGCCGCGGTCCAGGAGGCGGTGCGGATGGCGGTGCAGCGCAGGGGCTGGCTGTGAGCACGAAGTCGCTGCCGCCCTGGACCGCGCGCCAGCTGGAGACGCTGCTCGGACAGCGGGGTCATGCCTGGCTGCTGCATGGGCCCTCCGGCCTGGGACAGTTCGAGCTCGGCTTGGCCCTGGTGCGGGCCTGGCTCTGCGACGCGCCTGTGCTTCCGGCAGCTCGTGGCGCGTCGTCCCCGGGGCGGCCGATCGGCGCCTGCGGCGAGTGCGCGAGCTGCCACGGCATCGCCGTGCACACCCACGCCGACCTGATGGTCCTGATGCCGGAGGCCGAGATGCTGGCGCGCGGCTGGCCCCTGTCCGAAAAGGCGCAGCGCGAAATCGACGAGAAGAAGCGCAAACCCAGCCGCGAGATCCGGATCGACGCCATGCGCGAGGCGATCGAATTCGCCCAGCGCACCAGCGGTCGCGGGCGCGGTAAGGCGGTCCTGGTCTATCCGGCCGAACGCATGAACGCCGTCACCGCCAACGCCCTGCTGAAGACGCTGGAGGAACCCCCCGGCGACGTGCGTTTCATCCTCGCCAGCGACGCCGCCCACCTGCTGCTGCCGACCACCCGCAGCCGCTGCCAGAGCCATACCCTGGCCTGGCCGGATGCCGCGGAGGCCACGGCCTGGCTGGTGGAGCAGGGCGTCGATGCCGCACAGGCGCCGGCCCTGCTGCGCGGCGCCGGCGGGCGGCCAGCCAACGCGCTGGCGCTGGCGGCGGGCAAGGACGGGGCACGCCGCTGGCGCGAGCTGCCGCGTGCCCTGGCCGCAGGCGACGCCGCCCCGCTGGCCGACCTGCCGCTGCCCGAGGTCGTGGCGCGACTGCAGAAGCTGTGCCATGACCTGCTGGCGTTGCGGGTCGGCGCAGCGCCTCGCTATTTCGACCCGGCCGACCTGCCGGCCCAGCCGCCGTCCCTGGGCGCGCTGATGCGCTGGTGGGCCCGGCTGGCACGCTCGGCCCGCAGCGCCGAACATCCGATAAATGCCCAACTTGCGACAGAATTCCTGGCCAACACGGCACGAAGCGTCCTAAACTCCGCCAATCGAGTCGCCTGACCGCTTTCACCACATGTCCACGAACACTCAGAACGCCGCGCTTTCGGGCTCGCGTCCGAGCGTGATCCAGCTCACCATCAAGGAGAAGGGTGCGCTGCACGCCGCCTACATCCCGATGTTCCAGGAGGGCGGGATCTTCGTGCCGACGACGCGCGAGCACCAGCTGGGCGACGACGTTTACGTGCTGCTGACCTTGCTCGACGACCCGCAGCGCTATCCGGTGGCGGGCAAGGTGGCCTGGATCACGCCGGCCCGCGCCACGGGCCACCGGACCCAGGGCGTCGGCATCCGCTTTCCCAAGGACGACAAGACGGCCCAGCTCAAGGCCAAGATCGAGCAGGTGCTGGGCGCCGCCCTGAGCTCCGACCGCCCGACCCAGACCTTCTGAGGCCCGGCCAAACGGGATGCGGGCTACCATCACGCCCCGCATGTTCACCGATTCGCACTGTCACCTGAGCTTCCCCGAGCTGGCGGCTGACCTGCCGGCCATCCGCGCCGCCATGGCCGAGGCGCACGTCACCCGCGCGCTGTGCATCAGCACGACGATGGAGGAATTCCCGCGCGTGCACGCGCTGGCGCTGGCGCACGACAATTTCTGGGCCACGGCGGGCGTGCATCCCGACAGCGAGGACGTGCACGAGCCCGACGTCGACGAGCTGGTGGCCGCGGCGGCCCTGCCGCGCGTGGTGGCGATCGGCGAGACCGGCCTCGACTACTACCAGATGGAGGAGCGCAAGGGCGGCCGCAGCATTGCCGAGCTGGAATGGCAGCGCCAGCGCTTTCGCGTCCACATCCGCGCCGCGCAGCGCGCCGGCGTGCCGCTGGTGATCCACACCCGCGCCGCGGCGGACGACACCCTGGCGATCCTCGATGAAGCGGGCGAGGACGGCGGTTCGGCCAGCGCCGGTGGCGTGTTCCACTGCTTCACCGAGACGCGCGAGGTCGCGCGTGCGGCACTCGACCGCGGCTTCTACGTTTCCTTCTCGGGCATCGTCACCTTCAGGAACGCGCGCGAACTGCACGAGGTCGCGACCCTGGTGCCCGACGACCGCCTGCTGATCGAGACCGACTCGCCCTACCTGGCTCCGGTGCCGTTTCGCGGCAAGCGCAACAACCCGTCCTACGTGGTGCACGTGGCGGCGCGCCTGGCCGAGCTGCGCGGCACCCGCATCGAACGCATTGCCGAGCTCACCAGCGCCAACTTCGACCGGCTGTTCCCACGGGTCCTGGCATGAGGCGTGCCACCCTGATCCGTGGCCTGCCCGGGCTGCTGCTGTTCGCTGCCGCGCTGCCGGCGGCTGCCGCTGACGTCGGTGATTTCTTCCGCGCCATCGTGCAGGACGACGAGACGGCGATGCGGCGCCTGCTGGCGCGCGGCGTCGACCCGAACTCGCGCAACGACAAGGGCGTGCCGGGTCTGGTGCTGGCGTTGCAGGAAGACCGCTACCAGGTGGCGCGCGTGCTGCTCGACTCGCCGCGCCTGAAGCCCGAGGAGCGCAATCGGGCCGGCGAAAGTCCGCTCATGATCGCGGCGCTGAAGGGCGAGCTGGAGATTGCCCGGCGCCTGATCGCGCTTGACGCCGACGTCAACAAGCCAGGCTGGACGCCGCTGCACTACGCGGCCACCAATGGCCATCTGGCGCTGATGGAACTGCTGCTCGAGGAGCACGCCTTCATCGATGCCCAGGCACCCAACGGCAACACCCCACTCATGATGGCCGCCTACTACGGTTCGCCCGAGGCGGTGAAGCTGCTGATCCAGGCCGGCGCCGACCTGCGCCTGCGCAACCAGGACGGCCGCACCGCGCTCGACCTGGCGCAGGCGGGGAATCGCGCCAACGCCGCCGAACTGATCATCCAGGGCCTGCGACGCAGCCGGGGCGTGCCGCGCGGCCAGTGGTGATCGGCAACCGGCGGCAGGCGCCCGACGGCAGTCATGAACTGCTAAAATGACACGCTTGCCAGTGCGCGGGGCGCACTGCACACGAATACCAGGACACGAAAGGGCAGCCAGGACCATGGCGGTGCGAACTTCCTCGAGGGAGGCGAGAGCCTGAGGCCATGCGCGACCCGGGACCAGGCACGCGAAGGAGCGGTGCCGGTCAGGCAGGATCCTCCAGGCGCGGCCCAGGCCGCGCTTTTTGATGGTTCCGCCGTTTCCCTTTCGTCCAGACAGCACGGAGTTATGTCGATGATCGAAATCACGCTTGCCGACGGCGCCAGGCGCGAATTCCCGGAGCCGGTGACGGTGGCCGAGGTCGCGCAGTCCATCGGTCCCGGCCTGGCCAAGGCCGCCCTGGGTGGCAAGGTGGACGGCAAGCTGGTCGACACCAGCCACACCATTGACGCCAACGCCACGGTGGCGATCGTGACCTCGCGCGACCCGGAGGGCCTGGAGATGATCCGGCACTCGACGGCGCACCTGATGGCCTACGCCGTCAAGGAGCTGTATCCGGAAGCCCAGGTCACCATCGGGCCGGTGATCGACAACGGCTTCTACTACGACTTCAGCTACAAGCGCCCGTTCACGCCCGAGGA
>CAYRHV010000135.1:0-6042 GCA_964424045.1 uncultured Ottowia sp.
GACGGCAAGGAGCCGGTCAAGGAGCACCTGCTGATCACGCGCTACAACCCGAATCGCGTCGCCGACGGTCAGATGCTCAGCCTCGAGGACATCCAGGACATCCTGCGCATCAAGCTCATCGGCGTGATTCCGGAAAGCGAGGCGGTGCTGCAGGCGTCCAACCAGGGCGTGCCGGCGGTGCACCTGAAGGGCACCGACGTGGCCGGCGCCTACCAGGACGTGGTCGAGCGTTTCCTGGGTGCCGAGAAACCCATGCGCTACGTGGATGCCGAACGGCCCGGTTTCTTCAAGCGCCTGTTCGGGGGACGCTGACGCCATGTCCTTCCTCAGCTTTTTCCTGCGCGAGAAGAAGAAGACCGCGGCTGTCGCCAAGGAACGGCTGCAGATCATCCTGGCGCACGAGCGCGCCGCCGGTACCACCGGTGAGCCCGACTACCTGCCGGACCTGCAGCGCGACCTGATCGCCGTGATCAGCAAGTATGTCGCCATCGATCCGAAGGACATCAAGGTCAACCTGGAGCGCCAGGACGACCTCGAGGTGCTCGAGGTGAAGATCGAGCTGCCCGAAAAGGCGGAGAAGCCGGCCCTGGCGGCCCAGGGCGACTGAGCGCTGAACGGCCCGACGCAGGTCGGGCCGGGCCGGTTGCGCCCGCATCCTTGCACGAGCCGCATGTCCGCTGTCCAGTCACCGGCCCGGGAAACGCGCATGCGTCGCCTGCGCGTGGACCTGGGCACGATCATCACCGTCGGCGTGCTCGGGCAGGCGGCGCTGCTGATCGGGTTGGGCTACTGGGGCGTGCAGCGCATCGTCGGGTCTCTGGCGGCATCAGTGCAGCAGGCCGATCACCAGCGCGTCGAGGGGCAGATCCGGGCCTTTCTCGACAAGGGCGTGGCGGCGGCGCGCGTCATGGCGGCGACGCCGGACCTGCAGCCGGCCGGGCCGGCCAGCAACACCGCGGCACGCCTGATGTGGACCGTGCTGGCCGAGACGCCCGAGCTCGACAGCGCCTACGTTGCCGACGACCTGGGTCGCATGCTGATGGTGCTGCGCTACCCGGAACCGGCGGTGCGACGCATCACGCGCCAGGCTGATCACACCGACGAGCGCTGGGAGTTCAAGCTGGCCGAAGGCTATGGTGGCAGCGCCAGCGAGCGCTTTGCCACGCAGCGGGTCGAGGAGCGACAGACGCAGTACAACCCGCTGGCGCGGGCCTGGTACCAGGGTGCCGTCGGCACCGGCCGGCCGTACTGGACCGCGCCCTACGTGTTCGATGCTGCGCGCGAACTGGGCGTGACCTATGCCGTGGCCGAGCGGCACATCGAGGCCGGTGCCGACCGCGTCCGGGTCGTGGCGGTGGACTTCACGCTCGGGCGCCTGTCCGACTTCGTGCGCCAGTTCAGCCGGGCCGGCCTCGGGCAGAGTGCCCTGCTCAGCGGCAACGACACGGTGCTGGCCCGCAGCGACCGACGCGAGCGCGTGGCCGAGCTGCTGCCGCCCGACGACGCCGTGCTGGGTTCGCTGGCCGAGCAGCTGCGGCGCGCGCCCGACGTGCGCACCAGCTTCAGCACCGAGATCGATGGCGAGACCTACTTCGTGCGCAGTTCGCTGGTGGCGCGCACCGGCTGGACCCTGGTCAGCTGGGTCTCGGAGCGCGAGGTGCTGGGGCGCCTGCGCGCCGGCGTGCTGTGGGCCCTGGGCGTGGCGCTGGCGTTCCTGGCGCTGGCGCTGCTGCTGTCGCTGCGCATGGCGCGCGGCGTCACGCGGCCGATCGAGCGGCTGGCGCGCAACGCGCGCCTGATTGGCCAGCTGCGCGGTGCCGAGCTGCGGCGCGTGGACAGCCGGGTGCTGGAGCTGCACCATCTGGACCAGGCGCTGGACGAGTCCGCGCGCGCGCTGGACGCCTTTGCCAAGTTCGTGCCGGTGGACATCGTCAGCAAGCTGGTGGACCAGGGCCATACCCTGAGTCCAAGCGGCGAGCCGCGTGAATTGACCGTGATGTTCACCGACGTGCGCGGCTTCAGCCACATCGCCGAGACCCTGCCGACGCAGCAGCTGGTGGCGCAACTGACGCGCTACTTCAACGTCGCAGCCGAGGTCATCGGCCGTTTCGGCGGCACCATCGACAAGTTCATCGGCGACGGCATCCTGGTGCTGTGGGGCGCTCCGGTGCCGCTGGCGGACGCGCCGCTGCAGTCCTGCCGCGCGGCGCTGGCGCTGCAGCAGGCCATCGATGCGCTGAATGCGGAATGGGAGCACAGCGGCCTGCCGCGCTTCGAGACCTGCATCGGCATCCACACCGGCCTGGTGGTGGCGGGCGTGCTGGGCTCGGCCGACCGGCTGTCCTATACCGCCCTGGGCGATGCCGTGAACGTCGCCAGTCGGGTCGAGAACCTGAACCGCCGCCTGGACACGCGGATCCTGATCTCGGAAACCACCAATGCGGCCCTCGAGGGCCGCCTGCCGACGCGGCCGATCGGCTCGGTCGAGCTGCGCGGCCGCCAGATGCCGCTCAAGGTGAGCGAACTGCTGGAGTCCTGAGCCGGCGACGCCTGGCCATTGCGGCCCGGAACCGAAAATCTGGGATGATGCATGGCGTCGCCCCGGCATCCAACATGACCGAATCCAGTCCCGAGTCTTCCGTTCCAGCCTGGGTCACGCCCTGGCGCGGGGCCAGCCGCACACAGCAGATCGTGCTGGCCGTCGCCGTGCTGGTCCTGCTGGGGGTGAGCTGGTTTGCCTACGACTGGTTCGCGCGCGACGTGGAACAGCGCCGCGCCATTGCCGAGGGGCGTGCGCCCGACCCGGCGGCACCCGCGGCCGACGTCGATCCCCACGCACCGGCACCCGAGGACAGCGTCGCGGCCGTGACCTCGACCGATCCGATCGCGCCCGCCGTGCGCGGCGAGGCCATCCGCCGCTGCGTGCGTGGAGACCAGGTGCTGTTCACCAACCAGGCCTGCCCTGAAGGTTTCAGTGCCGACACCGGCCCCACGGCCGGCCCGGCAGCAGGCGACGCAAGCCGAGCGATCGGTGCGGCGACCCCCCCGGTGCTGGCCGGCGCCAGCGATCCGGCACAGCGCGGGGCGTTGTGCGACTATCTGGTGGCCGAGGTGGAGCGGCTGGATTTTGAATTCCAGCAGCCCCTGCCGCCGCCGATCCTGGACCAGATCTCGACCCGCCTGCTGACCCTGCGCAGCCAGGGCGAGCGCCTGGCCTGCAGCCTGCCCCGGGCAAAGGAACCGAGCGCCGCCGTGCGTGCGCGCCAGGAAGCCAGGGTACTGGACGAAACCGCAGCGCCGGCACCCGCCGCGGCCGGCCGCAATCGTCGGCGCAATTGAAGCTGAAGAAGCTGAATCCGGCAGTTGACCGCTGATCGTCGTCTTGAAACCCGCATCGCGGTGCCGACCGCCATGAATGTGGCGCAGTCGCCACTGCCGCCTGCAAGGGGTGGTGTCGAGGCACCGCCGGCAGGATGGGGTCCGGAGCGTGTCGCCGGCGACGGGAAGCCGGCAGGCCGAGGACTTCGGATCCTCGCAGCCGGGCTTCCAGGATGGCCTGGATTGTTCAGAAAATATCCGATTTTTCCTTGAATTTGGCGGATGTGAGCACATACTTTGGCGAAATGCATGGAGCCTGCAGTGCTTGCTGCCGGTCCCTGGATTCCGACGTTGGCGCAAGGCCTGCGACCGTGCACAGGCCCTGATCGCCGTGTCTGCGCGGGCTTTTCCGCGCCGCCGGTCCGAACGTAAAATTTCGACTGATTGCAATCATTTGCAGAAACCGGATCAAATCGCGCATGAATCCCTGGATCCTGCACGCTGGCGATCTTGGGGCAGGGCTGGGCAAGCGGAAGCATCCGTCCGCGGTCAGGCGTCGTACGCACGAGACATGCCACGGGCGCGGCCGCCTCCGGCCCGCGGACCGGCCCTTGCACGGATCGCGGCCAGACAGGGTCGACGGATCTCGGTGTCGGTAGTCCGGAGCTTCGCTTGTCCCGATCGAGGAGTTGGCCATGGCCAAGGAAGAGCTGATTGAAATGCAGGGCGTGGTCAACGAGGTGTTGCCCGACACGCGGTTTCGCGTGACGCTCGACAACGGCCACGAGCTGGTGGCCTATTCGGCTGGCAAGATGCGCAAGAACCACATCCGCATCCTGGCCGGCGACCGCGTGACGCTGGAGCTGTCGCCCTACGACCTGTCCAAGGGCCGCATCAGCTTCCGCCACCTGGCCAATCGCGGACCCATGCCGCCGGGCGGCCACACGCGCCGCCGCTGAGTCGGCGCCATGCCGGAAGCCTGGGCCAGGGGCACGCCAGCACGATGACGAAACCCGACCCGGTCGATGCCGCCTTCGCGGCGCATCCGCGCAGCGGTTTCCTGCCGGAACACCTGCAGGCCGAGGCCGACTACGATGGGCCGCTGCCGATCGGTTGCGGCCAGACCAGTTCGCAGCCGCGCACCGTCGCCGCCATGCTGCGGCTGCTGGAGGTGGCGCCGGGCCAGCGCGTGCTCGACGTCGGCAGCGGCTCGGGCTGGACCACGGCGCTGCTGGCGCAGTTGGTCGGCCCGGCGGGTGCCGTGCACGGGGTCGAGCTGGAACCCGAGCTGGTGCGCTTCGGCCGCGCCAACCTGGCGGCCACGAATCAGCCCTGGGCTTCCATCGTTGCCGCCGAGCCGGGCGTGCTCGGCCTGCCGGCGCTGGCGCCGTTCGACCGCATCCTGGTTTCTGCCGAGCCGGAGGTGCTGCCGCAAGCCCTGGTCGACCAGCTCGGCCCCGGGGGCGTGATGGTGATTCCGGTGGCCGGCGTGATGCAGCGCGTGCGCCGGGGCGAGTCGCCGGACGAGATCCGGGTCACGACCCACGGCGGCTACAGCTTCGTGCCGCTGCGCTGAGCCTTGGCGCGCCGTCGCGCGAGTCAGGCCGCGCGGCGCGCCCGCACCGCCGCTGCCAGCTGCTCCAGCACCGGCACGGTCTGCTCGAAGCTGATGCAGGCGTCGGTCACCGAGACCCCCGGCGCGAGCGCCTGGCCCGGCACGATGTCCTGTCGGCCTTCGTGCAGGTGGCTTTCCAGCATCACGCCCATGATGCGGCGTTCGCCGGCCGCGAGCTGGCCCGCCACGTCGGCCGCCACCGCGAGCTGGCGCTGGTGCTGCTTGCTCGAGTTGGCGTGCGAGCAGTCGATCATGAGCTGCTCGCGCAGGCCGGCCGCGCGCAGCAGGGAACAGGCGGCCTCGACGTCGGCGCTGCTGTAGTTGGGCGTCCGGCCGCCGCGCAGGATGACGTGGCAGTCGGCGTTGCCGCGGGTCTCGAACACGGCCGCCTGTCCCATCTTGGTCAGGCCCAGGAAGGCGTGCGGCGCCTGCGCCGCGACCAGGGCGTCGACCGCGACCCTGACGCCGCCGTCGGTGCCGTTCTTGAAGCCGACCGGGCAGGACAGGCCGCTGGCCAGCTGGCGATGGCTCGGGCTTTCCGTGGTGCGGGCGCCGATCGCGCCCCAGCTCACCAGGTCGCTGATGAACTGGGGACTGAGCAGGTCCAGGAATTCGGTGCCCACCGGCAGGCCGAGTTCGAGCACGTCGAGCAGCAGGCGGCGCGCCAGCTGCAGGCCGTCGTTGATGGCGCAGCTGCCGTCCAGCCGCGGGTCGTTGATGTAGCCCTTCCAGCCAACCGTGGTGCGCGGTTTCTCGAAATACACGCGCATCACCAGCAGCAGCTCGCCGGCGTGGCGCTCGGCCTCGGCCTGCAGGCGCGCGGCGTACTGCAGCGCCTGGTCGTGGTCGTGGATGGAGCAGGGGCCGGCAACCACCACCAGCCGGTCGTCGGCGCCGTGCAGCACGCGTGAAATCGCCGTGCGGCTGGTTTCCACCAGCTCCTGCGCCGCCCGTGGCGCCGGCAGCCACTCCTGCAGCAGCGCCGGCGTCACCAGCGGCCGCACGGCGCCGATGCGGGTGTCGTCCACGCGCGTGGTGTCGAGGGTGCGAAACGGGGCTTCGGTCGTCATGCGCGGATTATCCGTGCGCCTGACCGGGCCGCCGGTGCC
>CAYRHV010000136.1:0-6034 GCA_964424045.1 uncultured Ottowia sp.
TGCTGTCGCCCATCCTGCACGTGGTGCCGCTGCAGATGCTGGCCTATCACACGGCAGTGGCGCGCGGCACCGACGTCGACAAGCCGCGCAATCTGACGAAGGCGCTGACGTCGGAGTAGCCTGAACCGGCGACGCTCAAGTTTTCCCGTTGCGGCTTCGCAGGTAAGCACGCACGCCCTGGAACACCGACATCACGATGAGAGCGATGATGATCAGCGAGATCGGGCGGGTGAACATGCTGCCGATCAAGGCCGGGATGCTGCCCTGCACCAGCGCCAGCGAGCGCGCCAGCTCGCCCTCGGCCATGCCGCCCAGCACCAGGCCGAGCACCAGGGGCTCGCGCGGCACGTCAAAGCGCTTCATGGCGTAGCCCAGCATGCCCATGGCGATCATGATCCAGACCTCGACCAGCGACATATTGAGCGAATATGACCCGATCACCGCCAGTCCCATGATCAGCGGTCCCAGAATGCTGGCGGGGGTGCGGATGAAGTTGACTCCATAGCGCGCGACGGCCAACCCCATCGGGACGAAGAACAGGTTCGCCAGGAACATGCTGAGGATGAAGCCGTAGGTGATGCCGCCGCTCTCGGTGAACAGGCCTGGTCCGGGCTTGAGCCCGTGGATCATCAGCCCTCCCAGCATGACCGCCGAGACCGCGTTGCCCGGGATGCCGAGCGTGAGCATGGGCACCAGCGAGCCGCCGACGACGGCGTTATTCGCGGTTTCCGTGGCCACCACGCCTTCCGGGTTGCCGGTGCCGAACGTCTCGGGCGTCTTCGAGGCGCGCTTGGCATCGTCGTAGGCGATGAAGCCGGCGACGCTCGATCCGGCACCCGGGACGATGCCCACGATGATGCCGATGATCGTGGCGCGCAGCAGCAGGAACTTGTAGCGGAAGATCTCCAGCATCTGGCGCAGGATGCCGTGCACCCGCATCACGGTGACGCTGCCCGCACTTCCGGGGTTGGAGATGCCGTCGATGACTTCCGGCAGCGAATACAGGCCGATCAATGCCACCACCAGCGGGACGCCGCTGAACAGCTCGGGCATGCCGAAGGTGAAGCGCAGTTCGCCGGTGAGCGGGTGCATGCCGACGACCGCCAGGAACAGGCCGAAGGTGCCGGCGATCAGGCCCTTGATGAGGTTGCGCTCGGACAGCGAGGCGATTACCGACACGCCCAGCAGCGCCAGCAGGAAGAACTCCTGCGAGCCGAAGCGCAGCGCCAGCGCCGCCAGCAGTGGCGCCAGGAAAAGCAGCGCGCCGTTGCTCAGAAAGCCTCCGACGGCCGAGCCCGCGGTCGCCAGCGCGATGGCTTCGCTGGCCCTGCCCTTGCGCGCCATCGGATTGCCGTCCAGCAGCGTGGCGACGTTGGCCGACGTGCCCGGGATGTTGATCAGGATCGCGCTGATGGCCCCGGCGTAGGTCGACGAGCAGTAGATGGCGCCCAGCAGGGACAAACCCTGCACCGGGGTCATGGTGAACGTGACGGGCACCATCAGCGCGACGCCCATCGTGCTGCTCAGCCCGGGCAGCGCTCCGATCACGATTCCGAAAACGGTGCCGAAGACGATCAGCAGCAGGACCAGGGGGTCCAGTAGTTGCGCGGCGCCCGCGGCAATGCCGCTCAGCATGACTTCCATGATGCTTGCTCCTCAGTCACAGGTCCTGGCGTGCGGTCAGAACAGCACGCCTTCGGGCAGCCGCACGCCCATGAACGAGACGAACAGTGCAAAGACGATCAGCAGAAAGCCCGCCGTCACTGCGATCACGACCACCGGGCGGCGGCTGCCGAACCAGAACATGGCGGCGCACAGGAACACGGCCGTGGCGATGAAATAGCCCAGGTACCCGATGGCCAGGATGTACAGCGAAGCGGCAACGAAAACCTTGAATGGCGCCAGCAGCGAGGCCAGCGTTTCGGCCGCTGCCGCCGGCGGCTTGGTGGCGTGGGTGGCCCGCGGCGTGCGAAAGGCCTGCACCAGCAGGATGAGCGAGAACGCCAGCTGCAGGATCATCAGGAAGCGCGGGAACTGCGCTGACTCTGCCGGGTAGCGGTAGGCCTGGCCCAGCAGCAGCGCCGACACGGCAACCATGAAGATCGCAAACCAGCGATCCTTGCCGATAGTGGCTTGTGTTGTCATCGGGCGATCTCCAGCGGCGTGCACCCGGGCGGCGCGCCCAGCGCGCCGCTTTTGGGGTAGCCGCATCACGGGCTTACTTGAGCAGGTCCTTGAGCGATTCGATCTGCGCGATCGATTCCTTCACCAGCGCCTCGGACTGCGCCATGTCCATGAACTGGACTTCGATTCCGAGATCCGCGGCTTCTGCAGCGAATGCGGGCGATTCGACGGTCTGTCTGCAGGCGCTCTCGAGCCTGGCCAGCCGGTCGGCCGGTACGCTCTTGGGCGCCGCCAGGCCGCGCACGGCCATGCCGACGGGCGCGATCGTCACGCCCAGGGCCGAAGATGCGGTCGGTGCGTCGGGGAGCAGGCGCGAGGGCTGATCGGCAAATACCACGAGCGCGCGCAGTTTGCCAGCCTCAATGTTGGGCATGGCCGCGCTCAAGGTCGCCGCGGCAACGTCGACCTGGCCGCCCAGCAGCGCGGTGACCGCGGGCCCGGAGCCGCTGAAGGAAATGAAATTGGTCTCCAGCCCCAGCGTCTTGGCGGCTGCCAGGTGCTGCAGTTGCACGTTGCTCTGCGGGCCGTCGCCAGCGACGTTTACCTTCTTCTTCGGGTCCTTGGCGCGCGCCACGAAGTCGGCGACGCTCTTCATGTCGCCGTCGGCACGCACCACCCAGACGATCGGGTCGACCTGGATGTTGCAGATGTAGTGAAAGTCGTCCAGCGCATAGGTGGTGGCGGGGCGCAACGCCTTGATCAGCACCATGGACGGCAGGCTGGTGGCGCCGATGCTGTAGCCGTCGGGCCGCGACTTGGCCAGCGCGGTCCAACCGATCTGACCGCCAGCGCCAGGCTTGTTCTCCACCACGAGGTTCTGGCCCAGGAACGGATTGGCATGCTTGGAGACGAGGCGCAGGAGGATGTCGTTGCCGCCGCCTGGCGAGAACGGTACGGTGGCAATCACCGGCTTGGTCGGAAAGTCGGCCTGCGCGCTGGCTGGCAGGGCGGTGGCGGCGCACAGCAGCGCCGCGGCTGCCAAGGTGAAGGCGTGTTTCTGAACTGGGCTCATGGGGCTCTCCTCTGGGTGGATTCTTCGGGTTTGGTTCGGCTGTGGCGTCCGACTCTCAGGCTGCGTTGCGGACCACGGCGGAGACGTCGATCTGATACATCTGCCGCTCGGTCTCGTGCACGGAGTCGATGCAGATCGCCATGCCGTCCCGGCTCCAGCGCGGATGCAGATCGCAGCGGTTTTCCTTCTTCAGGGCCGGGTCGGCGTAGAAGCTGCCGACGTCGTGGCGCACGTTGTTCTGCGTGTCGTACAGGAACAGGATGCGCTCGTGCGTGTCGGGGTCGGGGTAGGTGTCGCTGATCATCCAGCGCAGGTCCACCGGCGAGAAGGACATGTGGCCGTTCTCCGTCAGGATGCCGTCGCCGATCACCTCCACCGGACCGTGCTCGGCGTCCGTGTAGCGGTGGTAGTGGATGCTGCCCGCGTGCGGGCCCCAGACGATGATGCGGCCGTCGGCGCACCACATCGGGTGGGAAATCTGATATTCAGACTTTTCGTAATCGTAGGTGCCGACGGCGCTGGGGTCGAAATCATCCGCCAGCTGCGGCAGCGGATGGTCCGAGTCCTCCAACAGGCGCATGTCGCTGCCGTCGGCGTTGGCGGTGACGAGCCGGTGCAGGAAGCAGGTCTCGTCCTCGACGCGCTCGGTCCAGCGGTGCAGGAACAGGCAGCGCCTGGAGTCCGGGCTGATCTCGATGTGGCTGACCCAGTGGATGGCCTTGTCCATCGAGGCCACGGGGTGGAAGTTGCGCAGGTCGGCGTAGCTGATGATCAGGCGTGACTGGCCCGTGGCCAGGTCCAGGTTGTGGATGCCGTCGCGGTCAGGCGCCAGCGGCATCTCGGCCGGGCGCTGGCGCCACGCGTAGCCGATGGTCTCGTGGGTGATGTAGAGCCGGTTGTAGTCGACGCACAGCGCAAAGCGGCTGTCGGGTGCCACCGAATACACCGGCAGCGGCAGCTCGCGCCGCGTGTTGCGGTCGATGTCGTGGATGACCGACCCGAGCCCCGGGTAGAAGCCGTCGGCACGGTTGGTGCGACAGTTGTGAATGAGCTGGCGCCCGGGTGCGCCATCGAGCCACTGCAGTTGACTGCCCATCTGCCAGTTCCAGGCCGTGGTCACGTCTACCACCCGGAAGCGGTCGCCCTGCTGGAGGTCGAAAAAGCCGATCTCGGCCTGCAGATCGGGTGTCAGCCGCGCATCCGGGAAGGGTACGCGCTGGGCCAGCACGTAGCGACCATCGCGGTCCCAGACGGTCTTGTTGTAGTAGCCGAAGAAATGGTTTCCGGGCTCCGAGCCGAGTCGGCGGATCGGGCAAGGCGACTTGACGACGGGCGAATCGGTCATCTGCTGGTCCTGTCTGTGAGCGCCGTCAAGGGCGGATGGCTTCGGCGCAACGGGCGGTAAACGGGCGGTAGGTTGTGCACTGTAAATCTTGAGGTCGATACGGTCCAATGCTATTGTTTGCATCATCCATGCGTAATTGACATACATATGGACGGCTGGGACTGACGCGCCAACGAATCGGCGCGGTTGATTGGGCCGTGCCGCCGGGAGACAGGATGCGTCCGAACATCAATTTCAAGCAGATCGAGGCCTTCCGTGCGGTCATGAAGACCGGCAGTGCGACCCGCGCGGCGCTGGTCTTGCACACGACCCAGCCTTCCATCAGCCGCAGACTCGCGGAACTGCAGCACGCGACCCGACTCAAGTTGTTCGATCTGCGGCGTGGTCGCCTGCAGCCCACCGGCGAAGGCGAGTTCCTGTACCAGGCCATCGAGCGGCATTTCCTCGGGTTGGAGAAAATCGAGACCATCGTCTCCGTCATGCGCCGGTCCGGCACCCAGAGCCTGCGCCTGGCGTGCACGCCCACGTTGGGCGCCGGCTGGCTGCCACCACTCGTGCAACGCTTCATGGAGAAGTTCCCGGACACCCATGTCACCATCCAGACCACGGGTACGCCGCAGATCGAGGACCTGCTGGATCAGAGTCTGATCGACATTGCGCTGACCACCGGCGAATTCCGCCGTGCGGACGCGCGACCGATCGTCCTCGAGCGCCGCAAGGTGGTGTGCATTCTTCCGCTGCACCATCGCCTGGGTGCCGCCCGGCGAATCGGGCAGTTAATGCTTGCCGGCGAGCGCCTGATCTCCATCAGCGAGGACGATGAACTATCCGGGCGGATTCGGGCCGAGCTGCTGCAGCGCGACGCCTCGGACTACTTCGCGGTGCAGACCAATTCGTCGATCACCATTTGTGCGCTGGTGGCCGCTGGCACCGGCATCGGCATCGTCACGCCCTACATTACCGACATCTTCGCCGGCCAGCTGGTGGTTCGGCCCCTGCAGACCTCGATCACGGTCGAGCTTCGGATCGCCACGCCCGTCAATCGTTCGCCGTCCTTGCTGGCGCGCGAGTTCATCAAGCTCGCCAGGGGCAGCAAGCCGAAGGCCGCATGACGGCTTGAACCTAAATCCGGCGGTTGACCGCTGATCGTCATCTTGCAACCCGCATGAACGTTGGCTACGGCTGCACTGCTGACGTTCACCTGCTGGGTGAGAGCGCTATGCGCCCACCCGCAACACCCGCGCCGCGCCATGCGGCGTTGCTCGTCGTGGCGCACACCAGTGCGCGGCCTCCTCACCCTTGCAGGGCGCGGCCCAGCCAGAGGCTGGACCCGTTCGCGCCGTCCAAAGGCGCGCAGGCGCCTTTGGAGCCGCGGCGCTCACCCTTGCCTGGCACGCCGAGGGCGGCACTGGCGGGCGCATCCAACTGCCGGATTCAGGGCTCTTTTCGCGAATGCTAGTGATGCGCTCACCTGCCGATAGCCAGCCCAAGCA
>CAYRHV010000137.1:0-5998 GCA_964424045.1 uncultured Ottowia sp.
GTCGAGGAGCTGGAGCTGCGCGGCATGCCGACCGAGCTGGCGCTGCTGCCCTACATCGAATCGGCCTTCAACCCGCAGGCCATCTCCAGCGCCAAGGCCGCCGGCCTGTGGCAGTTCATGCCGGCCACCGGCACCGACTTCGAACTGCGACAGAACATGCTGCGCGACGACCGGCGCGACGTGCTGGCCTCCACGCGCGCCGCGCTCGACTACCTGCAGATGCTGCACGACATGTTCGACGACTGGCACCTGGCGCTGGCGGCCTACAACTGGGGCCAGGGCAACGTCGGCCGCGCCATCGAGCGCAACAAGGCCGCCGGCCTGCCGACCGGCTACCTCGACCTGACCATGCCGGCCGAGACCGCCAACTACGTGCCCAAGCTGCAGGCGGTCAAGAACATCATTGCCGAGCCCGAGTCGCTCGGCGCGGTGCTGCCGGTGATCGACAACCACCCCTTCTTCGACACCGTCGACATCACGCGCGACATCGACGTCGAGGTCGCGGCGCGCCTGGCGGAGGTGCGACTGGAGGACTTCCGCGCCCTCAATCCCTCGCAGCGCAAGCCCATCATCTTCGCCGCCGGCACGCCCCAGGTGCTGCTGCCCTGGGACAACGCCGCGGTGTTCAAGGCCAATCTGTACCTGGCCGATCCGTCCAGCCTGGCCTCGTGGACGGCCTGGGTCGCGCCCACCACCATGCCCACGCGCCAGGCCGCGCAAAGCGTCGGCATGGACGAGGCAGCGCTGCGCGAGCTCAACGCCATCCCCAGGGGCATGCTGATCCGCAAGGGTTCGACCCTGCTGGTGCCACGCAACGGGCACACCCCGGCGGCGGTGGATGGCAGCCTGATCAAGAACGCCACGCTGTCGGTGACGCCCGAGGCAGTCCTGCGCCGCACCGTGGTGCGCGCGCGCAAGGGCGACACCATCGCCAGCCTGGCGGCCCGCTATGACCTGCCGGCGGCCACCGTCGCCGACTGGAACAAGGCGCGCACCAACACGCGTCTGGCCGCCGGGCGCCGGGTGACGGTCTACCTGCCGGTGCGCGCCCGGGCACCGGCCAGGGCCAGCGCGACCCGCGCCAGCCGTCCGGCCGCCAAGTCGCGCCGTGCCGCGCCGGCCCGCGCCGCCGCCAAGGCGCCCGCAAGGCGCGCCAAACGCTGACCGCCCCGACGGGCGACGCCATGCCGGCGTTCAGGCCGCGTAGCGCAGGCGGGCGCGCTGCACGAAGTCGTTGGTGTAGGTGGCGGCCGGCGCCGCGGCCCGCACCAGCGGCTCGTCCGAGACGTGACGCTCGACCATGCGGTGTGCCGTCCGCACCGCCTCCTCGGACAGCAGGCCATCGGGTGAAAAGGCCTCGCGCACCTTCTCCAGCGCGGCCAGATAGACCGCCCGGTCGCCCGACATGTAGACCTCGGGCACGGTGCGCACGATGTCGCTCGGGCCGGCCGTCTGCAGCCACTTCAGTGCCCGCACCACGGCGTTCGTGAGCCCCTGCACGGTGCGCGGATAGCGCACGATGAAGCCCTGGGGGGCATACAGGCAGCCGCCCGGCATGGGGCCGTCGTAGAGTTCCTGTGCGCCGCGCAACGAGCGGGCATCGGCGATGAGGCGAAACTCGCCGCCCAGCTCGAGCTGGTTGATCACCGGATCGACGTTCACCAGCGCGTCGATGCGTCCATCGCGCAAGGCCGTGGCGGCCGCGATCGAGGTGCCGACATGCACGAACTCGACCTCCTCGGCTGTCACCTGACCGCGCGCCAGCACCATGCGCGCGAACCACTCGGTGGCCGAATTCGCCGAGCTGATGCCGACGCGCCGGCCGCGCAGCTCGCGCACGCCCTGGAAATCGGGCAGGGCCCGCTTGCTGACGCCAAACACGACCTGCGGCGCCCGCCCGAGCAGCACGAAGGCACGGCAACTGCGGCCCCGTCGGCGCAGCACGATCGTGTGCTCGTAGGCGCCCGCCACCAGATCGGCCTCGCCCACCAGCATGGCGCGCTCCGCCAAGCCGCCGCCCGCGTGGTCCTGCAGCTCCACGGTCAGCCCCTCGTCGGCGAAATAGCCCAGCTGCGCGGCAATCGTGACAGGCAAGTAGTAAAGCGTCGTCTTGCCGCCCAGGGCCAGGGTCAATCGCGGTCTTTCAGGCGCGCCCTGGGCCTGCAGCGAAGAACTGACGAGCAGGCCGAACAGCCCGGCCGCCGCCAGGAAAGGGCGGCGTCCCAGGGTGCACCGAGCGTGCGCGCTCGAAACCGGAAACTGCAGGGAGGACACGCAGGCAACGGTATCGAATGCGCGCGGCGGGCGCATCGGGACGTCCCCGCATCGGGTTTCCATGGATGGCCACGAGTAACGCTTTCCCGCTACAAGGCGGGGTTGGCCGCGTCGACCGCCGCGGTGCGTTCAACGCCGATCGACCAGGGCGTGGGCGATCGTTCCCAGGTCCACGTATTCCAGCTCGCTGCCGGCCGGCACGCCGCGCGCCAGCCGCGTCACCGTCAGGCCCCGGTTCTTCAGCGCCTGGGCGATGACATGGGCCGTGGCCTCGCCCTCGGCGGTGAAGTTGGTGGCCAGGATCACCTCGCTCACGACCCCATCGCCGGCACGCTCCAGCAGCTCCTGCAGTCCGATGTCGAGCGGGCCAATGCCGTCCAGCGGACTGAGCCGACCCATGAGCACGAAGTAGCGGCCGTTGAAGGCCGCGGTGCGCTCCAGCGCCGCCTGGTCGGCCGGCGTCTCGACCACAGCGAGCTTGCTGGCGTCGCGCCGCGAGTCCTGGCAGGTGACGCAGATCTCGCCCTCGGTGAAGGTGTGGCAGAGCCGACAGTGCCGCACCTGCGTCACGGCCCGGTGCAGTGCCTGTGCCAGCTGCTCGGCCCCCGGACGGTCGTGCTGCAGCAGGTGGAACGCCATGCGCTGCGCCGAGCGCACGCCCACCCCCGGCAGGCGGCGCAGCGCCTGCACCAGCGTGTCGAGGCTGTGGGTATCACTCACTCGGACTTCGTCGTTCAGCGTTCAGGGTTGAGCGTTGAGCGTGCAAGACACTGATTCACGCCGAACGCCCAACACCGAATCTCTCGAATTACTTGTCCGCCGCACCGCACACCATCCGCAACGCATGAAACGACACCACTCCAACGGCCGCGGAGCAGGCCATGCGGGGCACCCGTGACCAGGGTCTCCCTGGGCACAGGGTGCGTCCCCCTTCCAGGGGGATGGAGCGCAGCGACATAGGGGGTGCTCTATCTCAGAATGGGAACTTCATGCCGCCCGGCAGCCCGGGCATGCCGGCCGGCATCAGGCCGGCCATCTTCTCGGCCGAGACCTCCTCGGCCTTGCGCACGGCGGCGTTGAAGGCCGCGGCCACCAGGTCCTCGAGCAGGTCCTTGTCGTCCTCCAGCAGGCTGGGGTCGATGGTGACGCGCTTGACGTCGTGCTTGCAGGTCATCAGCACCTTGACCAGACCGGCGCCGGACTCCCCCTCGACCTCCAGGCTGGCCAGTTCGTCCTGCGCCTTCTTCAGGTTGTCCTGCATGGCCTGGGCCTGCTTCATCAGACCAGCCAGTTGTCCCTTGTTGAACATCGGTTTCCTTTCTTCAATACATGACGGATCACGGATGACCCCGCAGCGGCTGCCGATGCGCAGCGAAGTCATTCGTCATTCGTCAGTCAAATCGGCTTCAGGCTCCCCGGCACGATTTTCGCCTCAAAGTCGCGCATCATCTGCTGCACGAACGGATCGGACAGCAGCAGGGCCTCGGCCGCCTTCAGGCGGCGCGCGGCCGAGATCGCGTTGCGCCGGGCCGGGCTGTCGCTTACCGGCCCGATCTCGATGTGCAGGCGGACCGCATGCCCCATCTCCTGCAACGCTGCCTGCAGCCGCTCGCAGGCGCTCGACTGGCCGAGCAGCTCGCTTTCGACGCGCAGCGTCCAGCCGTCCGGCGCCCGCGCCACCAGTTGCGACTGCAGCGCCAGCTCGCGCGCCAGCGCCGTCACCGCCTCGCGCGCCACCAGCTCCTGCACCAGCGCGTGCCAGGCGTCGCCTTCGCTGGTCGCCGTCCCGGCGGGCACGGCGGTCGGCGGCGCGGGCCGAGGCTGTTCCACGACCGGTAGCGCCACCATCGGGGGCGGTGCCTCGGTGCGCACCGGCGCCGGTTCATCCGGCATGCCGGCCGGCGCCAGGTCGGGCTGCGGGTCCACTGCCTCGGCCGCTGCCGGCCCTGGCACCCCCTCGGTTTCGGGTTCGGGTTCGGGCTCAACCTGCGCTGCGGCTTCGACCGGCGGCCCTGGTTCGACCGCCGGCGCGGCCGCTTCAGCCGGCTTCAGGCTTTTTTTTTCAGCCGCGGCGCCGGCCGGCTTGAACGGCAGCAGGCGCAGCAGCACCATGGTCAGGCCGGCGTATTCGTCCGGCGCCAGGCCGAGCTCGGCACGGCCATGGATGCACAGGCTGTAGAGCAGCTGGGTTTCGTCGGCTGGCAGGCGCTGCGCCAGGCGCGCGATGTCGCGCGCGTCCGGATCGGTCTCGTCGGTAGCCATGTCGGGCACCGCCTGGTGCACCGCCATGCGCTGCAGCACGCCCGCCATGTCCTCCAGCGTCGTTGCCGCCGACTGACCGTGCTCGCGCAACTGCTCGCACAGGCCCACCACCGTGCGACCATCGCCGTCGGCCAGGGCCTCGACGAGGCTGAACACCACGCCGCGGTCGACGCTGCCCAGCATCTGGCGCACCGCCTGCTCCTGCAGCGTGCCGGAGCCGAAGGCAATCGCCTGGTCGGCCAGGCTGAGCGCATCGCGCATGGAACCGCGCGCGGCGCGCGCCAGCAGGCGCAGCGCCTGCGGCTCGGCCGCGACGCCCTCCTGGGCCAGCACGTGTTCCAGGTGCGCCAGCACGGTCTCGGGTGCCATCGGGCGCAGGTTGAACTGCAGGCAGCGCGACAGCACGGTGACCGGCACCTTCTGCGGATCGGTGGTCGCGAGCACGAACTTGAGGTAGTCGGGCGGCTCCTCCAGCGTCTTCAACATGGCGTTGAAGGCGTGGCCGGTGAGCATGTGCACCTCGTCGATCATGAAGACCTTGAAGCGCCCCTGCACCGGCTTGTAGACCGCCTGCTCGAGCAGCCCCTGCACCTCGTCGACGCCGCGGTTGCTGGCGGCATCCAGCTCGGTGTAGTCGACGAAGCGCCCGGCGTCGATCTCGGTGCAGGCCGGGCACACGCCGCAGGGCGTGGCCGTGATGCCGCCCTGGCCGTCCGGGCCGGTGCAGTTGAGCGACTTGGCCAGGATGCGCGAAACCGTGGTCTTGCCGACGCCGCGCGTGCCGGTGAACAGGTAGGCATGGTGCAGGCGCTGCTGCGTGAGCGCGTTGGCGAGCGCCTGGACCACGTGCTCCTGGCCCACCAGCTCGGAGAAATTGCGGGGTCGATACTTGCGCGCCAGCACCAGATAGGACATGCCGGCGATTCTACGGGCCAGCGCCAGGCCTCCTGCGCGGCAATCGGCCCGGGTCGAAGCCCGGGGCCCGTCCGCGAGTGTGGGTAAACCCTAGAGGACCGACTCCAGGATCGCCGGTTTCAGGGCTGTCCCCCTCGCTCTGCTGCGGGATTCGGGGTATGCTGCATTGCAGCAAAGTCCCGGGCAAGGCGTCCGTCATCGGATGCAGCGACCGGGAGTTGCGGCCCCTGAAAACCATGCTCAGTCACATCAAAAGTCCCGATTTTGCTGCCTCGGATTGCTGGACCGTGAAACCGGATCCAGTTGCGGCGGTGCTGATCGAGGCCCTGCACGACTGCGTGCATCCACGCAGCGGACGCCTGCGGGCGCAGCTGCAGGGTTGTACCGATGCGGCCCAGCTGGAGCATCTGCGGGGCGAAGTCTTCAACCTGCTGGCGATGAGCTTCGGCCCGGCGGAGGCGGAACGCCGTCTGAGCGCCTTACAATAGCCGGGACGGGCCTTCCCGCATGGTGAAGGAGCCAACCGGGTCAGGTGGGGAACCAAGCA
>CAYRHV010000138.1:0-5987 GCA_964424045.1 uncultured Ottowia sp.
CGAGCGACTGCAGGGTGTTGTAGACCCCCAGCGCGGCGCCGCGCGCGTTGGCCGGAGCCAGGCGCGAGATCAGGCTGGGCTGGCTGGCCTCGATCAGGTTGAAGGCGACGAAGAAGAAGAACATCACCCAGCCCAGGGTCCACAGGCCGGGCTGGCGCGGCGCGATCAGCATCAGGGCGAACTGCACCAGCAGCAGCAGGGCGATGCCGGCACGCAGCACGGCGCGCAGGTAGCCGCGCCGCTCGAGCGCGAACAACCCGCCCATCATCACGAACGAGGCCAGCACCGCCGGCAGGTAAAGCTGCCAGTGGCGCGCCTTCACCAGGCCGGCCTGCACCAGCAGCTCGGGCACCACCACCCACATCGCCATCTGCACCGCGTGCAGCACGAACACGCCGAGATCGAGGCGCCACAGCTGCGGGTGCAGCCAGACGTCCTTCAGCCGGCCGACCGGCTGGTCGGCGTGGCGCACCGGCTCGTCGGGCGTCCAGCGCAGCACCACGAAGATGCCGCCGATGGCCAGCAGCGCGGTGAGCCAGAACAGGCCCGACAGGCCGATGGCGCCGGCCAGCGGCGGCGCCGCCACCAGCGACAGCGCGAACATGCCGGCAATGCTGATGCCGACGGCGGCCATGGCCTTGGTGCGCACGATGTCGCGCGTGAGGTCCGCCAGCAGCGCCGTCACCGCCGCCGAAACGGCGCCGGCGCCCTGCAGCGCGCGGCCCACGACCAGCATCTGCACGCTGTCGGCCAGCGCCGCGGCGGCGCTGCCCAGGGCGAACACCAGCAGGCCGGCGACGATCACCTTCTTGCGCCCGATGCGGTCCGAGGCCAGGCCCAGGGGCACCTGCATCACGGCCTGCGTCAGGCCGTAGATGCCCATGGCCAGTCCGATCAGGGCCGGGTCGTCGCCGCCCGGATAGCGCGCCGCCTCGAGCATGAACACCGGCAGCACCAGGAACAGCCCCAGCATGCGCAGCGCGAAGATCGCCGCCAGCGATTGGGTGGCGCGCAGTTCGTCGCCCGTCATGCGGTGCGCCGGACGCTGCGGCAGGGACTGGGGAGCGGTGGTGGACATGAACTGGAGCGGGCGCACGGCAGCTCGCACCGGCGCATCGAGTCTGATATTGTGCGCGATCGTTCGTTCGCCAGTCCCGAAGACCATGAAATCCGCCCTCCGATCCACGCTCATGCGCGCCGCGCTGCCCCTCGGCGGGGCCCTGCTGGCGGCATGCACACTGCCCGCCATGACCGCCTCCCCTGCCCCCAATCCCGCCGCCCGGCAGGAGCTCAAGGCCTTTCCCGAACAACTGCCGGGCCACCAGCGCTTCGTGATCGAGCTGCCAGCGCTGGCCGACGAGGACGCGCACAAGCTGGAGCTGGTCGGCACGCGGGCGATGACGGTGGACTGCAACACGCGCGGCATGGATGGCCGCTTCGAGTCGCGCGACGTCCAGGGCTGGGGCTACACCTACTGGGTGCTGCAAAGCCGGGGCCAGGTGGTGACGACCATGATGGCCTGCCCGCCCGGCACCCAGCGCCCCGGCGTGGCGCAGACCCCGGGCGCGCTGCTGCGCTACAACAGCAAGCTGCCGGTGGTGGTGTTCGTGCCCGAGGGACTGGGCCTGAGCTATCGCGTCTGGAACGCCGGCACCCTGCAGACGGCCAGCGCGGGCTGAACAACGGTTCCTGCGGCAACGCAGGCCATGACCGCCCTGGTCCACCGCCTGATCGAGCAATACGGCCTGCTGGCCGTGTTTCTCGGCTGCCTGGCCGAGGGCGAGACCGCGGCCATCCTGGGCGGCTTCTTCGCCCACCAGCGCCTGTTCGCGCCCTGGCAGGCGGCCCTGGCGGCGTTCTGTGGCGCCGCGCTGGGCGACACCGCCTTCTTCCTGCTCGGGCGCCACTTCGCGAATCACCCGCGGGTGGCTCGGCTGCGCTCACGTCCCGGCTTTGACCGCGCGAACCGACTGCTGCGCCAGCACCCGAACCTGTTCGTGCTGTCGAACCGCTACATCTACGGCATGCGCCTGGTCGGCGGCGTGGCGGCCGGGCTGGCGGAAATCCCGCTCTGGCGCTTCGTCCTGCTGAACGCCGCTTCGGCGCTCGCCTGGGCGCTGCTGTTCACCCTGCTGGGCTACGTGTTCGGCCTGGGTGCGGAACAGGTGCTCGGCCGCACCCTGCACGCGCACCAGCGCCTGTGGCTGGCGCTGGGACTTGGCGTGGCGGTGGCGCTGGTGGCCGCCGCGCGGCGCCACCGGCAGCGCGGACGCGCCAGATCCTGAGGTACCGGCCAGGCCCCCCGGATCGGCCGCTCGCTACCGGCCTGTGCCCGACTGCTCCAGCTGGCGCACGTCGCGCACGTTCAGTGGAACGGGATTCATGTACTGGTAGCCGCGGCTCTGCCACAGGGCGAGCTCGGCAAAGCCGATCGGCACCACGGTGATGAAGCCGTGCATGTCCTCGGGCACGAAGCCGGCGGCGCGCAAGGCCTGATTGCACATCTTGAACTCGACGCCCTGCTCGGCCAGTTCGGCCATCTGGTCCACCACGCCCTGGTATTTCTCGTAGTTCTCGATCGCGAACGCGCGCAGCTCGGGGCCGTGCGTGACCACCACGGTCCGGCCGCGCGTTTCGCGCCGCGTGTGCAGCACGAAGCTGTAGAGCGCGCCCAGGGCCTTGGGGTCGGCGTAGTTGACGTCCCAGACCGTGTCGAGCTCGGGCGTGGCGTGCAGGTCCACCCGAGCCCGGCCATAGGGGGCAAAGCCGTCCTCGGCCCACGCGCCCGTCGACGCGGCGAGCGCCGCGCCCGCCAGCAGCAGCAACGCCGCCCATGCCCGCCTGAAGCCCGTCCTCATGCACTGTCTCCTGTTCGAGTCAGCGCCACCCCGCCCCCGCGCGGTGAATGGCGAAGCCCGGTTCTACCAGAGCCGCCGGCCCGTTCGACCGTGACGCCGGCCGGCCGCAGAGCGGCCTGGGTGGCGCGGCGGCGCCCAGTTTCCGATAATGGCAGGTTGCCCCGCACGCGGGGCGGCCTGTCATGAACGATCTTTCCGCACGCATCACGCCCGACCCCGAAACCGCAGGCCGGCCCCTGGCGGCAGCGCTGCGCCGCCCGCTGATCAGCGTGCGCGGCGCCCGCACGCACAACCTGAAGAACATCGATCTCGACATCCCGAAGGAGCGGCTGGTGGTGATCACCGGCCTGTCGGGATCGGGCAAGTCCTCGCTGGCCTTCGACACGCTGTACGCGGAAGGCCAGCGGCGCTATGTGGAGAGCCTGTCGAGCTACGCGCGCCAGTTCCTGCAGGTGATGGACAAGCCCGACGTGGACGCGATCGAGGGCCTGTCGCCGGCGATCGCGATCGAGCAGAAGGCCAGCAGCCACAACCCGCGCTCCACCGTCGGCACGGTGACCGAGATCCACGACTACCTGCGCCTGCTGTTCGCGCGCGCCGGCACGCCCTACTGCCCCGAGCACGGCCTGCCGCTGGCGATGCAGAGCGTGAGCCAGATGGTGGACGCCGCCCTGGCCCTGCCCGAGGGCACGCGCCTGGCGCTGCTGGCGCCGCTGGTGCGCGGGCGCAAGGGCGAGTTCGGCGAGCTGCTGGCACGCATGCAGGCGCTGGGCTACGTGCGCTTTCGCATCGACGGCGCCACCGTGGAGGCGGACCGCCTGCCCGCGCTGGCAAAGAACGACAAGCACGACATCGACGTCGTGATCGACCGGCTGAAGATCCGTGCCGACGTGAAGTCGCGCCTGGCCGACAGCTTCGAGGCCGCGCTGCGCCTGGCCGAGGGCCGCGCCATCGCGCTGGAGATGGACCGGGGCGAAGAACACCTCTACAACAGCCGCTTTGCCTGCCCGGTGTGTGACTACTCACTGCCGGAGCTCGAACCGCGGCTGTTCTCCTTCAACGCCCCGGCCGGCGCCTGCCCGACCTGCGACGGCCTGGGCACGACCGACGTGTTCGACCCCGCGCGCGTGGTCGCCTTCCCGTCGCTGAGCCTGGCCAGCGGCGCGATCAAGGGCTGGGACCGGCGCAACGCCGACTACTACGCGCTGATCGAAAGCCTGGGCGAGCACTACGGCTTCGACCCCGAGACGCCGTTCGAGGAGCTGCCCGAGCGCGTGCGCGAGGTGGTGCTGCAGGGCTCGGGCGACGAGGAAATCGCCTTTCGCTACCGGCTCGGGCGCGGCGCCGGCGACGCGCGCAGCGTCAGCAAGAGCCACCCGTTCGAGGGCATCCTGCCCAACATGGCGCGGCGCTGGCGCGAGACCGACTCGGCCGTGGTGCGCGAGGAGCTGTCGCGCTACCGCAGCCAGCAGCCCTGCCCGGATTGCGGCGGCACGCGCCTGCGCAGGGAGGCGCGCCACGTCTTCGTCGGCGAGGGCGCGCAGCGCCGTGCCATCTACGAGATCAGCCACGTCACCCTGGGCGAGGCGCAAGCCTGGTTCGACCAGCTGCTGCTGACCGGTGCCCGGGCCGAGATCGCCGCCAAGGTGGTGCGCGAGATCGCCAGCCGGCTGAAATTCCTGAACGACGTGGGACTGTCCTACCTCAGCCTGGAGCGGCGCGCCGAGACGCTGTCGGGCGGCGAGGCGCAGCGCATCCGCCTGGCAAGCCAGATCGGCTCGGGGCTGACGGGGGTGATGTACGTGCTGGACGAGCCCAGCATCGGCCTGCACCAGCGCGACAACGACCGCCTGATCGCGACGCTGCGACACCTGCGCGACCTCGGCAACACGGTGCTGGTGGTCGAGCACGACGAGGACACCATGCGCGCGGCCGACCACATCGTCGACCTGGGCCCCGGTGCCGGCGTGCACGGCGGGCGCGTGATGGCCGAGGGCACGTTTGACGAGGTGGCGGCGACGCCCCATTCCGTGACCGGCCAGTTCCTGCGCGGCGAGCGCGCGATTGCGGTGCCGGGCAAGCGCAAGCCGTTCCCGCGCCAGGCGGCGGGCGCCAGCACCGCCGAGCCGGCGCCGCCAGGCGTGCTGCGCATCGTCGACGCGCACGGCCACAACCTCAAGCACCTGACTGTGGATTTTCCGGTCGGCCTGCTGACCTGCGTCACCGGCGTCTCCGGCTCGGGCAAGAGCACCCTGGTCAACGACACGCTCTACACCGCCGCCGCGCGCGAGGTGCACCGGGCGCACGCGGAAGCCGCGCCGCACGCCGCGATCGAGGGCCTGGCCCAGTTCGACAAGGTGATTGCAGTCGACCAGGCGCCGATCGGGCGCACGCCGCGCAGCAACCCCGCCACCTACACCGGCCTGTTCACGCCGATCCGCGAGCTGATGGCCGAGACCGCCATGGCGCGCGAGCGCGGCTACGGGCCGGGGCGCTTCTCGTTCAACGTGCCGCAATCCTCCGGCGGCGGCCGCTGCGAAGCCTGCCAGGGTGATGGCGTGCTCAAGGTCGAGATGCACTTCCTGCCCGACGTCTACGTCGCCTGCGACGTCTGCCACGGTCGACGCTACAACCGCGAGACGCTGGAAGTCCAGTGGAAGGGCCGCAACATCGCCCAGGTGCTGGACATGACAGTGGAGGAGGCGCATGCCTTCTTCCAGGACCAGCCACCGATCGCGCGCAAGCTGCGGACCCTGCTCGACGTCGGCCTGTCCTACATCACCCTGGGCCAGAGCGCCACCACGCTGTCGGGCGGCGAGGCGCAGCGCGTCAAGCTGGCGCTGGAACTGTCCAAGCGCGACACCGGCCGCACGCTCTACGTGCTGGACGAGCCCACCACCGGCCTGCACTTCGCCGACATCGAGCTGCTGCTGAAGGTGCTGCACCAGCTGGTCGAGGCCGGCAACACCATCGTCGTCATCGAGCACAACCTGGACGTCATCAAGACCGCCGACTGGATCATCGACCTGGGACCGGAAGGCGGCGATGGCGGCGGCCGCATCGTGGTCCAGGGCACGCCTGAACAGGTGGCGGCCGAGCCGGCCAGCCACACCGGGCGCCATCTCAGGG
>CAYRHV010000139.1:0-5913 GCA_964424045.1 uncultured Ottowia sp.
CGCGCCGGCGACCTGGTGCACAACGCCTTCAGCTACCACATGACGCCGGGCGCCTTCATCCTCGAGGCCGGCGCGCTGGCGCTCGGCTGCACGGTGTTCCCGGCCGGCACCGGCCAGACCGAGCAGCAGCTGCAGGCGATCAGCGAGCTGCGACCCAACGCCTACATCGGCACGCCCAGCTTCCTGCGCATCCTGTTCGAGAAGGCCGAGGAGGGCGGCATCGACCTGGGCTGCCTGGTCAAGGGCATGGTCAGCGCCGAGCCGTTTCCGCCCAGCCTGCGCGACTGGTTCGCCGAGCGCGGCATGATCGCCTACCAGAGCTACGCCACCGCCGACATCGGCCTGATTGCCTACGAGACTTCGGCACGCGAGGGCCTGGTGCTGGACGAGGGCGTGATCGTCGAGATCGTGCGCCCCGGCACCGGCGACCCGGTGGCCGAGGGCGAGGTGGGCGAGCTGGTGGTCACGGTGCTGAACCCGGACTACCCGCTGATCCGCTTCGGCACCGGTGACCTGTCGGCGGTGCTGCCCGGCAGCTGCCCCACGGGGCGCACCAACACCCGCATCAAGGGCTGGCTGGGGCGGGCCGACCAGACCACCAAGGTGCGCGGCATGTTCGTGCATCCGGGCCAGGTGGCCGAGGTCGTCAAGCGCTTCCCCGAACTGGGCCGGGCGCGCCTGGTGGTGAGCGGTGAAATGGCGCGTGACGAGATGACGCTGCGGGTCGAGGGCGCCGCCGCCGATGGCCTGGCCGGACGCGTTGCCGAGGCCGTGCGCGACGTCACCAAGCTGCGCTGCGAGGTCGAGCTGGTGGCGCCGGGCAGCCTGCCCAACGACGGCAAGGTGATCGAGGACGCGCGCAGCTACCGCTGACCGGTGAGCCCAGCATGAGCCCGGCGCTGCGCCTGGTCGATTCGATCACCGAACTGAAGCCGGGGCCGGACGCCGGCTGCCTGGCCGTGAGCGGCTCGCACGGCGGCATCAGCTCGGCGCAATACGCCTGGGCGGCGCGGCCGCTGCTGGCGGTGTTCAACGATGCCGGCGTCGGCAAGGACCGCGCCGGCCTGGCGGCACTGGACTTCCTGCAGGGTCACGGGATCGCGGCCTGCACCGTGGCGCACGACAGCGCCCGCATCGGCGAGGCGCGCAGCACGCTGCAGGACGGCGTCGTCAGCCATGCGAACGCGCTGGCGCAGGCGCTGGGTGCCGTGCCCGGTCGTGCCTGCCGCGAACTGGTCGAGGCCTTGCGCCCCGGGGCCGGCCCGGGCTGAGGCTCCGTCGGCGCTCGCTCAGACGCCCCAGACGACGTCCTTGCCGGCGGCGCTGCTGCGCTCCAGCATCTCGATGAAGGGCAGGGCCCGGCGCCGCAGGCTGACCGAGTCGCCTTCCTTGCCGGCCTGCTCGTCCACCACCTCGTCGGCCGGTGCTGGCGGCTGCGCTTCGCGGCGCTCGATCTCGGCCTGGATGGCGGCAATGGCCGGCGCGCACTGCTCGACCGTGATGATGCCGGTTGGTCCCGGTGTCTTGCCGATGATCTTCAGCAGCTCCTCGGCGTTGGGCTGGAGCATGACGACGTCGCCGGTCGCCTGGGACTTGAATCTGTATAGCATCGCGGACTCCTCCGGTTGTCGGGATATCGTTGGTCTGACCGCCGATTCTGCCCGGTACCCGGCGCCGCCGCCCCGGGCCGGCCCCGGCATGGCGGTACCGGTTCGGGTTGGACCCCGGTCGAGCCCGCCTGTTCCCGTCGGCGTCATGATCCGCCGATTCGAGATCGCGGGGTGATCCGGTCCAGGACGCGCACCCCTTTCAGCCGGGGCGTCGCGCCGACTTGGCGCAGATTCGTTACAGTTCCGCCGTGACCGCCGCCGAATTCAGTGCCCTGCTGCTGCTGTTTGCCGCCGCCACCTTCACGCCCGGGCCCAACACCACGCTGGCCACGGCACTGGCGGCGAATCGGGGCCTGCGCGGCTCGCTGCACTTCATCTGCGCCGTGCCGGCCGGCTGGGTGCTGCTGCTGCTGCTGTGTGGCGTCGGCCTGGGCACGCTGGTGCTGGCGGTGCCGGCCCTGCGCTGGGGCATCCTGGGGGTGGGCCTGGCCTACATGCTGTGGCTGGCGGCGCGCCTGGCGCGCAGCGGCACGCTGGGGCAGGCCGATGCGCGCCAGCTCGACGTCAGCTTCGTCGAAGGCGTGGGCCTGCAGTTCCTGAACGTCAAGGTCTGGCTGCTGGCGCTGACGGCGGTGGCCGGCTGGGTCGTCGGCCATCCCGACTGGCTGGCACGCCTGGCCTGGACGCTGGCGCTGATGGTGGTGTTCGGCTTTTCCAGCAACTTCACCTATGCGCTGGTGGGCTCGCTGCTGCGTGGCTGGCTGGCGCAGGGGCGACGCCTGCTGTGGTTCAACCGCCTGATGGCGCTGGCGCTGGTGCTGACGGCGGCCTGGATGGTCTGGAGCGCGCTGGCGGCGCCGGAGCTGGCCGGGTGACGGCCGCGGCGGGGGCGCGCCGCCTGCGCCTGGGCTTCTGGCTCGGCGTGCTGGGCGTGACGCTGTTTGCCATCACGCTGCCGGCCACGCGCCTGGCCACCGGCTCCGACGAACTGCCGCAGCTGTCGCCCAGCTTCGTCACCGCGGCGCGGGCGGCGCTGGCCGGCCTGCTGTCGCTGGCCTTCCTGCTGCTGACGCGCTCGCCCTGGCCACGCCGGCACCACTGGCGCTGGCTGCTGCTGAGCGTGGCCGGCAACCTGGTGGGCTTTCCCCTGCTGGTGGCGCTGGCGATGCGCAGCGTCACCGCCGTGCACGGCGCGGTGATCCTGGCCCTGCTGCCGCTGGCCACGGCGGCCGCGGCGGCGCTGGTGCTGCGCCAGCGCGAGCGGCTCGGGTTCTGGGTCTGCGCGGTGGCGGGCTGCGTGCTGGTGGTGCTGTATGCCTGGCTGCGCGCGCGTGCCGAAGGGGCGTTCCACCTGGCGCCGGCCGACCTGCTGCTGCTCGGTGCCGTGATCGCCGCGGCCCTCGGCTACGTCGCCGGCGCCCAGGTGACGCCCGAGCTGGGCGCCGAACGCGTGATCTGCTGGATGTGCCTGCTGGGCCTGCCGCTGTCCATGCCGCTGGCCTGGTGGCTGTGGCCGGACGCCGCGACCCAGGCGCGCGTGCAGCTGCCGGCCTGGCTCGGCCTGGCCTACGTCGGCGCGGTGTCGATGTGGTCGGGCATGTTCATCTGGCTGCGCGGCCTGGACTGGGGCGGGGCCCTGCGCGTCAGCCAGGCGCTGCTGCTGCAGCCGTTCCTGACCATGCTGTTCGCGATCCCGCTGCTGGGCGAGCGGCTCGACGCCATGTCGCTCGGCTTTGCCGCCGCCGTGGTGCTGGTGGTGTTCATCGGGCGTCGCCTGACCGTGCCGGCCCCGGCGGCCGTTGCCGGCGCGCCAGCGCGGGACACGCCCTGAAGGTGCGCGCCGGGCCAGAGACCCTCGCCCTTCCATGCGCGGCCCGAGACGGATAAGGTGTGACCATGAACGAGAGACCGCAGTCGCAAGCCGGACTGGACCACCTGGTGGTGCTGGCCGAGACCCTGGAGCAGGGCGCCGCCTGGTGCGAGCGCGTGCTGGGCGTGCCGGCCGGGCCGGGCGGCCGGCACCCTCAGTTCGGCACCCATAACCGCCTGCTGGCGATCGGCTCGGCGGCGTTTCCGCTGGCCTACCTGGAGCTGATCGCGGTCGACCCGCAGGCCGATCGCGCGGCCATGCGCAGCGGCCCGCGCTGGTTCGACATCGACGACGCCCGCCTGCAGGCGCAGGTGCGCGCGCACGGCCCGCGCCTGGTGCACTGGGTCGCGCGCGTGCCCGACGTGGCGGCGACCGCGGCCGCCTGGGCCGGCCAGGGCCTGGAGCGCGGCGCCGTGCTGGACGCCAACCGCCCGACGCCGCGCGGCCTGCTGCGCTGGCGCATCACCGTGCGGCCCGATGGCCAGCGGCTCATGGACGGCTGCCTGCCGACGCTGATCGAGTGGGGCGACGTGCACCCGGCCGACAGCATGCCGGCCAGCGGCGTCAGCCTGACGGCGCTGCGCCTGCAGCATCCGGACGCGCCCGCATTGCAGCAGGCGCTGGCGCTTGCCGGCCTGGCGCAGGTGCCGGTCGAAGCGGCGGCGCCGGCGCGCCTGCGGGCCGAGCTGATGACGCCGCGCGGGCCGGTGGTGCTCGATTCGCTGCCGCCCGGCGATACCGGTGCTGAAGGAAGCGAGCCATGAACGACATCGCACCGGCGCTGCCGGACGCAGCCGAGATCGAGGCCGCAACCCGGGTCGTCTATCGGGAATTTGCGGGCACGCCGCAGTACCGCTGGGCCCTGCTGTGCGAGCGCCTGGGCACCGAGTGCTGGGTCAAGCACGAGAACCACACGCCGGTGGGCGCCTTCAAGATCCGCGGCGGCCTGACCTTCTTCGACGCTCTGGCGCGCCGTGGCGCCCTGCCGCGCGAGGTGTTCAGCGCCACGCGCGGCAACCATGGCCAGAGCATTGGCTGGGCGGCGCGCGCGCACGGCGTGCGCTGCACCATCGTGGTGCCGCGTGGCAACTCGCAGGAGAAGAACGCCGCCATGCGCGCCCTGGGCGTGGACCTGGTCGAGCACGGTGACGATTTCACGGCGGCCGCCGACCACGCGCAGCAGCTCGCGGTCGAGCGCGGCGGCTTCATGGTGCCGAGCTTCCACCGCGACCTGGTGCTGGGCGTGGCCACCTACTGGTGGGAATTCCTGCGCGCCGTGCCGCAGCTGGAGGTGGCCTACGTGCCGATCGGCCTGGGCTCGGGCGCCTGTGGCCTGCTGGCGGCCAAGGCGGCGCTGGGGCATGCGGTGCGCGTGGTTGGCGTGGTCAGCGACGGCGCCACCACCTACGCCGATTCGATTGCCGCCGGCCACGTCGTCGAGTCGCCGGTGACGACGCAGCTGGCCGATGGCGTGGCGGTGCGCCGCGCCCACCCCGAGGCGCTGGCGTGGCTGGCGCACGGCCTGGACCATGTGGTGCGGGTGAGCGAGGCCGAGGTGGCCGCCGCCATGCGCGCGCTCTACACCGACACCCACAACCTGGCCGAGGGCGCGGGCGCGGCGGCGCTGGCGGGCGCGCTGCAGGAGCGCGGCCAGCTGGCGGGGCAGTGCGTGGGCGTGGCCCTCACCGGTGCCAACGTCGACGCCGCCGTACTGGCCCGGGTGCTGAGCGACGCGCCGTCCTGACGCGACCGCACCATGGGAACGCTTTATCTGGTGCGCCACGGCCAGGCCAGCTTTGGCGCCGACGACTACGACCAGCTCAGTCCGCTGGGCTGGCGCCAGGCGCGTCGCCTGGGCGTCTACTGGCGCGAGCGCCTGGGCAGCGGGCTGGTGCTGGACGCCGTCCTGACCGGCACGCTCAGGCGCCAGCAGCAGACCTGGCAGGGCATTGCCGAGGGTGCGGGCCTGGCGACGACCCCGCACTTGCAATGGCCGGGGCTGGACGAATACGACAGCCATGCCCTGATTGCTGCGATCCATCCGGAGCCGCTGCCGGCCGCCGATACCCCGGCGCGTTACCGAGCGCATTTCCGGCTGCTGCGCCAGGCGCTGGCAAGCTGGATGCGGGGCGACACGCACCCCGAAGGCATGCCCAGCTATCCGGAATTCGTGGCCGGAGTGGTCGGCGCGCTGGACCACGTGCGCACACACTACGAGGGCGACGTGCTGCTGGTTTCCAGTGGCGGGCCGATCAGCACCGCCGTCGGCCAGGTCCTGTCGACCCCGGCATCCACCACGATCGAGCTCAACCTGCGCTATCGCAATTCAGCCGTGACCGAGTTCGTGTTCACGCCGCGCGGCCACCGGCTGGTGAGCTACAACGCGCTGCCGCACCTGGCAGGCGCCGAATATCGCGACTGGGTGACTTTCGC
>CAYRHV010000140.1:0-5904 GCA_964424045.1 uncultured Ottowia sp.
GAGCTTGCGCTCGTCCTCGCGCTCCATCGCCTTGCGCTTGGTGTAGCCCGACCAGTCGGCCCAGCCCCACCACAGCACGGCACCGAGGAAGGGCGACAGCACCCACCACCAGGACCAATCGGCGACGAACCCGATCCCCTGCCACTTCAGCAGCAGCAGGACGATTCCCAATCCGAGCAGATACATGACCTATTCCTCAGCTTTGTTGTGGGGAATTTGCTCCCCTGTCAACCAGCGATCCTACAATGGCGTTGAGTGTTTGTCGCTCAACCTATTTCACGACGAAGGAAAGATTATGAAAGGTGCTCTGCTGACTCTCGCCGCCATCGGCGTCCTGGCTGCCGCGTCGCCGGCAATGGCTGACGAGGCGCTTGCCAAGGCCAAGAACTGCATGGCCTGCCACGCCATCGACAAGAAACTGGTGGGCCCGGCCTACAAGGACGTGGCGAAGAAGTTCGGTGGCCAGGCGGATGCGGAAGCCACCCTGATCAACGCCGTGCTGAAGGGCAGCTCGGGCGTCTGGGGCCCGGTCCCGATGCCGCCCAACGCCAACGTCAACCCGGACGAGGCCAAGAAGCTCGTCGACTGGATCCTGTCGCTGAAATAATCGGCGGATCCCGGCATCGGCCCACGAGCGAGGCCGATGCGAAAAAGCCCGCGCAACGCGGGCTTTTTTTGTGGGCGGGGCAAGCGCGCCGACCCGGCCCGGTCGGGCCATGGCCGGGCGGCGCAAGCGCCGCGTTCAGTGCGAGTGCGTGTGGTCGAGCTGATCCAGGATGGCCGGGTTCTCCAGCGTGCTGGTGTCCTGCGTGATCTTCTCGCCGCGCGCCAGGCTGCGCAGCAGGCGCCGCATGATCTTGCCCGAGCGCGTCTTGGGCAGGTTCTCGCCGAAGCGGATGTCCTTGGGCTTGGCGATCGGGCCGATCTCCTTGCCCACCCAGTCGCGCAGCTCCTTGGCGATCCGGTCGGCCTCCTCGCCCTGCGGCAGGGAACGCTTGAGGACGACGAAGGCACAGATGGCCTCGCCCGTCAGGTCATCCGGGCGTCCGACCACGGCGGCCTCGGCCACGAGGTCGGTCTTGGCCACCAGGGCGGACTCGATTTCCATCGTGCCCATGCGGTGCCCGGAGACGTTGAGCACGTCGTCCATGCGCCCGGTGACGCGGATGTAGCCGTTGTCCTTCAGGCGCACGGCGCCGTCGCCGGCCAGGTAGGCACCCTTCATCTCGGGCGGGAAGTAGGTGCTCTTGAAACGCTCCGGGTCACCCCAGATGGTGCGGATCATGCTCGGCCAGGGCCGGGTGTAGACCAGCATCCCGCCCGAGCCGTCCGGCACCTCGTTGCCGGTCTCGTCGACGATGGCGGGGAAGATGCCCGGCAGCGGCAGCGTGCACGAGCCCGGCACCAGCGGCGTGGCCCCCGGCATCGGGTTGATCATGTGGGCGCCGGTCTCGGTCTGCCAGTAGGTATCGATCACAGGGCAGCGCTCGTGGCCCACGTTGTTGTAGTACCAGACCCAGGCTTCCGGGTTGATCGGCTCGCCCACGCTGCCGATGATGCGCAGCGAGGACAGGTCCGAGTTCTTCGGATGCACCTTCTCGTTGCCCTCCGAAGCCTTGATCAGGGACCGGATGGCCGTCGGCGCGGTGTAGAAGATGCTGCACCTGTGGCGCTCGATCATCTGCCAGAAACGGCCCGCGTCCGGATAGGTCGGGATGCCCTCGAACACGATCTGGGTCGCACCGGCCGCCAGCGGCCCATAGGCGACGTAGCTGTGGCCCGTCACCCAGCCGATGTCGGCAGTGCACCAGAACACGTCCTCGGGCTTGAGGTCGAAGCTCCACAGCATGCTGAGCTTGCACTGCAGCAGGTAGCCGCCGGTAGCGTGCTGCACGCCCTTGGGCTTGCCGGTGGAGCCCGAGGTGTAGAGGATGTAGAGCGGGTGCTCGGCCTCGACGCTGACCGGCGCGCACTCGGTGCTCTGGCCCTGCATCGCCTCGTTGAAGGTCTTGTCACGCCCCGCGGTCATCGCGCAGGCCGTGCTGGTGCGCTCGTGGACGAACACGTTGCGAATCGACTCGCAGCCACCCAGCGCGAAGGCATCGTCGACGATGGCCTTGAGCGGCATTTCCTTGCCGCCGCGCTTCTGATAGTTGGCGGTGACCACCGCCACCGCGCCGCCGTCGATGATGCGCTCCTGCAGCGAGCGCGCCGAGAAGCCGCCGAACACCACGCTGTGGATGATGCCCAGGCGCGCGCAGGCCTGCATCGCCACCACGCCCTCGATGCCCATCGGCATGTAGATCAGGATGCGGTCGCCCTTCTGGTAGCCATGCGCCTTGAGCGCGTTGGCGAACTGGCTCACGCGCGCCAGCAGCTCCTTGTAGGTGACCTTGGTGACGGCACCGTCGTCGGCTTCGAAGATGATCGCCGTCTTGTTCTCGACCGGCGTGCCCATGTGCCGGTCCAGGCAGTTGGCACTGGCGTTCAGCATGCCGTCATCGAACCACTTGTAGAACGGCTTTTCCGACTCGTCGAGGACGCGCGTGAACGGCTTGTCCCAGACCAGGTGCTCACGCGCCAGGCGTCCCCAGAAACCGGTGAAGTCCGTCTCCGCCTCGGTGCACAGGGCGCGATAGGCGTCCATGCCCGAGATGGCTGCCGCCTTCACGAGCTGCTCGCTTGGCGGAAACACACGTTCTTCAATCAGGATCGAATCCACAATGGCGCTCATTAGCCGATCTCCTTGTCCAACGAGAAAAAAACGGGACCACCCAGTTCGGTTGGTGGCGCATTATCTGCCAGTACGAAAAAGGTACCTGAAACCCGGCGAGGCACGAGCGGTCGTCCGCCGTGCGGCCGCCCACGCAGCCTGCCGCGGACCGGGCGACAGCGCATCATGCGCGCATCACCGACTGGAAGCGCCGCGGGCGGCACGACGAATCACGCCAGGATCCGGGCTGCTGCGGGCCCGCCCGCATCAGCCCTTGCCCCGGACGGAAGGCGGAGCCGACGCAGGAGGCGATGCAGCGCGATCGACCACGGCCGCCAGATCGAGCGTCCGCATCGCATCGACGGCCAGTTCCCAGCGCCCCTCGCCACACAGGCCGGCCAGGCCGGCCTGCTCGTGACCCTCGAGCGCCGCGTCGACGCAGGCCTGGCGCACAGCCTCGGCCAATGCCCGCAATTCGTCTCGATCCGCCCCGGCCATCGGATGCTCCGGTGCGTTCAGCCCTGCACCTGCTGGCGGATCTCCTCGACGATGGCGGGGTTGTCCAGCGTGGTCACGTCGCCAATGTCGCTGCGGTTGGAGATTGCCGCCAGCACCCGGCGCATGATCTTGCCGGACCGGGTCTTGGGCATGTCGGTCACCACGTGCACGCGGTCCGGCCTGGCGATGCGGCCGATGATGTCGTCCACGGCCTGCATCACCTTGGCGCTGATTTCGGCCTGACGGCCGGCGTGCGCCGCCCCCACCGACACATAGACCTCGGGCACCTTGCCCTTGATCTCGTCGTTGACGGCCACCACCGCGGCTTCCGAAACCTCGTCCACCGTGAGGCAGGCGGATTCGATCTCCTTGGTCCCCAGGCGGTGGCCGGACACGTTGATGACGTCGTCGATGCGGCCAAGCACGCGCAGGTAGCCGTCCTCGGCTTCCACGGCCCCGTCGCCGGAGATGTAGGGCCAGTCGCGCCAGTCCTTGCTCTGCGGGTTCTTGCAGAAACGCGAGTAGTAGGTGTCGATGAAGCGCTGGTCATCGCCCCACAGCGTCTGGATGATGCCTGGCCAGGGATTGCGAATGCACAGGTTGCCGGCCTTGTTCGAGCCCATGGGCAGCTCGTTGCCGTCGTCGTCGAGGATGACCGGGTAGACGCCTGGCAGGCCGGGGCCGGCACTGCCCGGTTTCATGGCATCCAGGGCCGGCAGCGTGGTGCACAGGAAACCGCCGTTCTCGGTCTGCCACCAGGTGTCGACGATGACCGCCTTCTTCTTGCCGACCTGCTCGTAGTACCAGAGCCAGGCGCTGGGCTCGATCGGCTCGCCAACCGAGGTCATGTGCTTGAAGTTCTGCTTGCCCCTGCTCGGCCCCTCGGGGTCGAGCCGGCGCAAGGCGCGAATCGCCGTCGGCGAGGTGTGGAAGATGTTGACGCCCAGCTGCTCGGCAACGCGCCAGGAACGACCGGCATCGGGATAGGTCGGCACGCCCTCGTAGATCACGCTGGTGGCGGCCACGGCGAGCGGGCCGTAGACGATGTAGGAGTGCCCCGTGATCCAGCCGATGTCCGCCATGCACCAGTAGGTGTCCTCCGGGTGGATGTCCTGGATGTACTTGGAGGTCCAGGCGGCATGGGCCAGGTAGCCGCCGGTGCGGTGCTGGCAGCCCTTGGGCTTGCCGGTGGTGCCGCTGGAATACATCAGGAACAGCGGCGACTCCGAGTCCATGGCCTCGGGCTCGACGCGCTGGCCCCGATAGTCCCTGAGCACGTCGTTGATCGAGAAGTCACGCCCCTCCACCCGCGCAGTGGGCGAACTGTAGCGGTCCGGGTGGCGCTGCCACAGCAGCACCTTGTCGACCTTCTGCCCCAGTTCCTCGGCCGTCTTGACGGCCACGTCGGCCTTGACCTTGTGGTCCAGCAGCTTGCCGGCGCGGTAGTAGGAATCGCAGGAGATCAGCACCCGGCTGCCCGAGTCGTGGATGCGCTGGCCGCAGGACTGGCCGGAGAAGCCGCCGAAGACCTGCGAGTGGATGACCCCCAGGCGCGCGCAGGCCAGCATGGTGATCGGCAGATCCAGCGTCATCGGCAGGTGCAGCGTGACGCGATCGCCGCGCTTCAGGCCGGCGAAATCACGCAGCAGCGCCGCCATTTCGTTGACGCGGACGTAGAGCTCCTGGTAGGTCAGGAACACCGGCGGCACGTCCTCCGAATCGTCGACGAAGATGAAGGCCGCCTTGTTGCGGTACTGGTCCAGGTTGCGGTCGATGCAGTTGTAGCTGACGTTCAGCTTGCCGCCGACGAACCACTTCCAGAATGGCGGGTTGCTGCTGTCGAGCACCTGGTCGTAGGGCTCGAACCAGGTCAGCATGTCGCCGTATTCGCGGAAGCACTCCGGAAAGTTCTCCTGGCTGAAACGCTCGCGAATGCCGGCATCGGTCAGGTTGGCCTGGTCGATGAAGGACTGCGGCGGCCGAAAAGTCTGCTCCTCCTGCCAGTGAACCGCGATCTTGGCCTCGCTGGCACCGACATCCTCATCGCTCGAACGCTTGTCCGTCATGGGTCTTGCTCCTCTATGGTTCTGGACGGGTCAATTGCGAACCGAACGCCGCGCGCACCCGTGCCGCGCAGCTCGCGCGCATGCGCGCGCGGATCGCGTCCAAAGGCTTCGTGCTGATTGCCAGGGACAGTTTACCCCCTTGGGTCAGCGCGGCCGGTCACACCCGGCCCGAGCCCGCGCCACACCGGGCTCAAACCATGTCCTGCGGCCGCACCCAGGCGTCGAACTGCTCGGCACTCAGGTGCCCGCTGGCAATCGCCGCCTCGCGCAGGCTGCTGCCCTCCTGGTGTGCCTTCTTGGCGATCTCGGCCGCCTTGTCGTAGCCGATGTGGGTGTTCAGCGCCGTCACCAGCATCAGCGAGCGCTGCACCAGTTCCTCGATGCGCGCGCGATTGGGCTCGATGCCGACCGCGCAGTGGTCGTTGAAGCTGTCCATGCCGTCGGCCAGCAGGCGCACGCTCTGCAGGAAGTTGTGCGCGATCAGGGGCCGGAACACGTTCAGCTCGAAGTTGCCCGAGGCGCCGCCGATGTTGATCGCCACGTCGTTGCCCATCACCTGGGCACACAGCATGGTCATGGCCTCGCACTGGGTCGGGTTCACCTTGCCCGGCATGATGGACGAGCCGG
>CAYRHV010000141.1:0-5901 GCA_964424045.1 uncultured Ottowia sp.
TGCGCTGCCCCCCGAGGGGGCCTTCGCGCCTTCGGGCGGCCGCGCGGCGCTCATGTAGCCCCCACGTGGAATGAAGCCCCCACGCTTCACGACTTCGTCTGTTGCGCTGCCCCCCGGGGGGGCGCTCGCGCCTTCGGACGGCCGTGCGGCGCTCAGGTCACTCCCGCGCCGCGCGGCTGTCGGGGTGGCGGCGGCCAGCGGCGCGTCGGTGCGCTCGGCGACGCGCATGATGGCGCTGCGGGCGCGCGGGTTGACGGCGATCTCGTCGGCGCCGGGGCGCACGCGCGCGAGCGCGCGCAGCAGGGTGGGCGCGGGCTCGGCAAAGGGCACGCGGCGGTCCACCTGGGCGCGCGAATGGCGCACGATGAACCGCTTGACGATCCGGTCTTCCAGCGAGTGGAAACTGATCACCACGAGACGCCCTCCGGCCTGCAGCACGCCGAGACTCGCCGTCAGCGCCTGCGCGAGCTCGTCAAGCTCGCCGTTGATGAAAATCCGAATAGCCTGGAACGTGCGTGTCGCAGGATGCTGGCCCGGTTCGCGGGTCTTGACCGTGCCAGCCACGAGCTGCGCCAGCTCCAGGGTTCGGTCCAGGGGGCGGCCGGCCTGCCGGCGCGCGACAATCGCCTTTGCAATGGCGACAGCAAACCGTTCTTCGCCGTAGTCACGAATCACCTCCGCGATCTGACGCTCGCCAGCCTCCGCCAGCCACTGGGCCGCGCTCTGGCCCCGCGAAGGGTCCATGCGCATGTCCAGCGGGCCGTCGGCACGAAAAGAAAAACCCCGCGCGGGGTTGTCGACCTGGGGTGAGCTGATGCCCAGGTCCAGCAACACCCCCGCCACGCTGCGCGGAGGCAGTTCGCCCAGCGCCGCAAAACCCTGGTGCCGGATGGCGAAGCGCGCATCCTCGATGCGCGCCGCTTCGGTCAGTGCCTCGGGGTCCTTGTCGAAGGCGATCAACCGCCCGTCCGGCGCCAGGCGCCGCAGGATCTCGCGCGCGTGCCCGCCACGCCCGAAGGTGGCATCGACGTAGCAGCCCCGCGGATCGGTGACCAGCGCTGCCACTGCTTCGTGCCGCAAGACCGTGGTGTGTGACCATTCGTGCACCGCCTCCGCCTTCAAAACGCGAAGTCCTCGAAGGCCTCGGGCATCTGGGCCTGCATGGCCTCGGCCTCCTGGGCCTCGTAGCGCGCCTTGTCCCAGAGCTCGAAGTGCTGGCCCATGCCCAGCAGCATGGTCTCGCGCACCAGGCCGGCGGCGCCGCGCAGCTCGGGCGACACCAGCACGCGGCCGGTGGCATCCATCTCGACGTCCATGGCATTGCCCAGGAAGATGCGCTTCCACCACTGGGCCGACATCGGCAGCTGGGCAATGCGCTCGCGAAAGCGCTCCCACTCCGGACGCGGGAACACCATCAGGCAGCCGTGCGGATGCTTGGTGATGGTGAGCTGCCCGCTCGCCATGGCCAGCAGGACGTCGCGGTGCCGCGTGGGCACGGAAATCCGCCCCTTGGCATCCAGATTCAGCGACGACGCCCCTTGAAACACCGGTATTCCCTGCAACGCTGGCCACGATTCGGCAGGAACGGCACTTCCCACCACTTAATTCCACTTTTTTGCACTGTAGCAGGAATTCCAGGCCAAAGACAGGGGCGACCACACTTTTTTTCAACAAAATCAAGGCCTTAGACCGGCTTGCACACCTCCGCTCAACTCAAAATGACTTTGAAATTAAGCACTTAAAGAAGTTAATCAAAGTGATTTGACAGGAACGATGCCGCCCGTCGCCCCAGCGCGCGAACCGGCCCGACGTGAAATTCCGCACGCAGGCGAGTACCCCAGGTCGTCCTGGAGCGGGAACACGGGTGCAGTGGCGCGCCGGCCGCGCGTCAGAGGATGTAGCGCGAGAGGTCTTCGTCGCGGCTGAGCTCGACCAGGCGCGCGTCGACGTAGGCGCCGTCGATCACCACCTGCTGGCCCTCCAGCCGCGTGGCGTCGAAGCTGACCTCGTCGAGCAGGCGCTCCATCACCGTCGACAGGCGGCGCGCGCCGATGTTCTCGGTCGACTCGTTGACGTCGCAGGCGATCTGCGCGATGCGGGCGATGCCGTCCTCGGTGAAGTCCAGGGTCACGCCCTCGGTCGCCAGCAGGGCCTGGTACTGGCGCACCAGGCTGGCATCGGTCTGCGTCAGGATGGCCTTGAAGTCCTCCACCGACAGCGAGTCGAGCTCGACCCGGATCGGCAGCCGGCCCTGCAGCTCGGGGATCAGGTCGCTCGGCTTGGACAGGTGGAAGGCACCCGAGGCGATGAACAGCACGTGGTCGGTGCGCACCATGCCGTATTTGGTGCTCACCGTCGTGCCCTCGACCAGCGGCAGCAGGTCGCGCTGCACGCCCTGGCGCGAGACCTCGGCGCTGCTGCCGCCGCCCTCGAGCGAGCGCGAGGCGACCTTGTCGATCTCGTCGATGAAGACGATGCCGTTCTGCTCCAGGTTCTGGATCGCCTGGATGCGGATCTCGTCCTCGTTCACCAGCTTGCCGGCCTCTTCGTCGACCAGCAGGCGCATCGCCTCGCCGATCTGCACGCGGCGCAGCTTGCGCCGGGCGGCGCCCAGGTTGCCGAGCATGCCGCGCAGCTGCTCGGCCATTTCCTCCATGCCGGGCGGCGTCATGATCTCCATCGTCGGCGTCGGCTGGGCCAGTTCGAGCTCGATCTCCTTGTCGTCGAGCCGACCCTCGCGCAGTTTCTTGCGAAAGGTCTGGCGCGCCGCGCTGTCGCTGGCCTGCGGCGTGCTGCCATCGGCGCTGCGCGCCGGCGGCAGCAGCACGTCGAGGATGCGTTCCTCGGCCAGGTCCTCGGCATGCGTGCGGTGCTGGCGCATGGCCTGCTCGCGCTGCTGCTTCACGGCCATCTCGGCCAGGTCGCGGACGATCGAGTCGACGTCCTTGCCGACGTAGCCGACCTCGGTGAACTTGGTCGCCTCGACCTTGATGAAGGGGGCGCCCGCCAGCCGCGCCAGGCGGCGCGCGATCTCGCTCTTGCCGACGCCGGTCGGGCCGATCATGAGGATGTTCTTGGGCGTGATCTCGGGCCGCAGCTTCTCGTCCACCTGCTGGCGCCGCCAGCGGTTGCGCAGCGCGATCGCGACCGCGCGCTTGGCCGCCTGCTGGCCGACGATATGGCGATCGAGCTCGGAGACGATCTCCTGGGGGGTCATGGAGGACATGGCTGGGGCGTGGTGCATGACAAACGACGGCGGGTCGGCGATCGGCGCTGCGATGGTTCGTCATTGACGTCGCGCAGCGACGAGGTCATTCGTCATTCGTCATGGTTCAGAGAACCTCGATGGTGTGATGGAGGTTGGTGTAGATGCACAGCTCGCCGGCGATCTCGAGCGACTTCTTGACGATCTGCTCGGCACTCAGTTCGGTGTGCTCCAGCAGGGCGCGGGCGGCGGCCTGGGCGTAGGGGCCGCCGGAGCCGATTGCCACCAGGCCGTGCTCGGGCTCGAGCACGTCGCCGTTGCCGGTGATGACGAGCGAGGCTTCAAGGTCGGCCACCGCCAGCATGGCCTCGAGCCGGCGCAGCACGCGGTCCGTGCGCCAGTCCTTGGTGAGCTCGATGGCGGCGCGCGTGAGGTGTCCCTGGTGCTTGTCGAGCTTGGCTTCGAAGCGCTCGAACAGGGTGAAGGCGTCGGCCGTGGCGCCGGCAAAGCCGGCCAGCACGCGCCCGTGGTGCAGCTTGCGCACCTTGCGCGCCGTGCCCTTGACGACGATGTTGCCCAGGGTCACCTGGCCGTCGCCGCCCAGGGCGACCTGCCAGCCGTCGGGCGTCTGGCGCCGCACGCTGATGATGGTGGTGCCGTGAAAGGGTTCCATCCGGTTCAAGTGAGGGCCGCGCCCGCCATTGCAAGGGCCGTGCCAGCGGGCACGGCCGTGCCCGCGCTCAATCGACGCGCCGGCGCACGCGAGCCGAATCGCTGATGCCGATGACGCCAAAGAAGGCCGCCACCAGGCGATTGACGTTCTTGAACACAACCCGACGCCCGCGCCCCTGCTGCTCGACGGCCCAGTTCAGCAGGGCCCCGGCGGCGCCGAAGTCGATCCGCTCCAGGTGCCGGCAGTTGATCTCGATGGTGCGCGTGTGCTCGGTGAAGACGATGGGCTGCAGGGCCGGCGCCACGTCGTCCAGGATCACGCCCTCGAGCTCGTGGCGCACCAGCTCCTGGCTCTCGGGCAGCAGGCTGGTCAGGCCGGAAATCCCCAGGCCACTGGACTCGGGGCCGTCATCGGGAGGCGGCAGGGTCTCGCCGCTCTCGTCCATGAAGGCGAACTCGCACAGCGGGTCTTCCCAGGCGGGCGGCGACATCTCGTAGGTGACGCAGTAGGTGAGTGCCACGATGTCGAATTCGTCGCCCTCGTTCATCACGCGCAGCAGCGCCAGCCGGGCTTCCCACCAGCGGGGATCGACGTCGCGCTGGCTCGCCGGCGACTGCTCGGCCAGCAGCGCCAGCAGCTGCTCGGCGCCCGAGAAGCGCAGGCGCACCGGCATCTCGGCCCACTCGCGCAGGCTCTCGAGCAGCGCCGGCAGGGCGTCGGGCTCGATGGCCTTGATACGGCGCCAGTCCAGGCGCCAGGGCGCGGCATGGCGCGCCAGGGTGGCGTTGAGCGCGGCCACCGACTGGATGCCCAGGGTGGGTGGCGCCGCCCAGTGCGGCCCCAGGATCGCGCCGGCTGGCGCCGGAGCGGATCCGACGGCCTCGTCACCGGCCACCATCGGCATGGCGTCGGAGCCGGCGCCGGGCACCAGCTCCCATTGCGGCGCCGAGCGGCCGAAACGCCCGACGAAGGCGATGGCCGCGCCGTCGAACTTGTCCGGCTCGCCGGCGGCACGATAGAGGTCGAACAGGGTCAGCCAGGCCTCGACGTCGTCGCACAGCGCGCCGCCATCGGAGAGCAGGTCCAGCAGGCTGGTCTCGGCCCCGGCGACGTCGCCATTGGCGAAGCGGATCGCGACCTCCTCGAGCTCCGGACCGATCACGGCTTCGTCCGCGGCCTCGTCCACAAGCTCGCCGTCGGGATCGGGCGCGCGCGATGGCTCGGCGAGCGCCGGTGCCTCGGTGTCCGGCGCGGCGGCGGTCGCATCGACCGCCGGCTCGGAGGGCTCGGCATCGGCCTCAGGCGCCGCCGCAGCGGCCGCCGCCCCCACCGAGGCGCCATTGCCCATGCCGACCAGGGCCGCGGGCATGGTCTTGTCGTAGGCCTGGGTGACGCTGGTGGCATCGCCCGCGGCCTCGCGTGCGCCCAGCCAGTCGCGCGACATCTCCTTCTCGATCTCGTCGATCTTGTCGCCGATGCGCTCGCGCTCGTCCGACTGGGCCGAGACCTGGCTGGAGACGATGGAGCTGAATTCCATCGAGTCCGAGCTGCCACCCGCGAGCTGGCGCCGCCGCAGCTTGCGCAGCATGTCGAATTCGCGCTTGCGCACGAAGTCGTTGCGCCGCTTGCGCTCGATCATCTCCTTGAGCGCCAGGCTGGATTCGCTGGGCTGGGATTCGCCCGAGTCGACGCGGTTGAGGTCGGCCCAGTCCGTGGTCGGCCGGGTGATGAACTTCACCACCTTGGACAGCAGCCGTCCGCTGCTCTTGGGCTCGGTGTCCTCGCTCATCCGCTTTCGCTCTCCTGCAAGCCGGAACCCGGGTTCAATCCCCGAACATTTTCTGCTTCAGCTCGCGCCGCTGCTGTGCTTCCAGCGACAGCGTTGCCGTGGGCCGGGCCAGCAGGCGCGGCACGCCGATCGGCTCGCCGGTCTCGTCGCAATAGCCGTAGTCGCCGGCGTCGATGCGCGCGATCGACTGCTCGATCTTCTTCAGCAGCTTGCGCTCGCGGTCGCGCGTGCGCA
>CAYRHV010000142.1:0-5898 GCA_964424045.1 uncultured Ottowia sp.
GAGTGAGCGCCGCGGCGCCAAAGGCGCCTGCGCGCCTTTGGACGGCGCGAACGGGGCCAGCCTCTGGCTGGGCCGCACCCTGCAAGGGCGAGGCGGCCGCGCACTGGTGTGCGCCACGACGAGCAACGCCGCATGGCGCGGCGCGGGTGGTGCTGGTGGGCGCATAGCGGCCTCACCCAGCAGGTGAACCTCAGCAGTGCAGCCGCAGCCAACATTCATGCGGGCTTCAAGACGACGATCAGCGGTCAACTGTTGGATTCAGGTTCAATTGCCGTTCTCCGCGTCCCGGCGCAGGCTGGCGGCGGCTTGGCGCACCAGCGGGTGCAGGGGCTCGTCCGGCAGGTCGGCCAGCCGCAGGCGGATGCGCGGGTCCCAGTACTGGCGGATGTGGTGCTCCACCCCTTGCGCGGCGCGCGGCGCCGGGTAAGCCTCGAAGTAGGCGGCAATCTGGTTCGCCTGGTGGATCAGCTTGCGGTCCGCCGGCGTCGGCGCCTCGGCCGGACCGGGCGGCAGCGGTTCGTTCGTGCTCATGGCGTGGCACCGGCGGCGGCCGGGGTGATGCGCTGCTGGCGCTGGCGGCGGTGCGCTTCCTCGCGCTGCCAGTCGGACGGCGCGTGCGAGGGCATGACCTCGACCGCGGTGACCTTGTACTCGGGGCATTCGGTGGCCCAGTCGGCAAACTCGGTGGTGACGACGTTGGTCGCGGTCTCGGGGAAGTGGAAGGTGGTGTAGACCACGCCCGGCATGACGCGCTTGGTGACCTGGGCGCGCAGCGTGGTCTGCCCCACGCGCGAGGCCAGCGACACCCAGGCGCCGTCGCGGATGCCGCGCACCTCGGCGTCCGCGGGGTGGATCTCCAGCACGTCCTCGCCGTGCCAGTGCACGTTGGCGGTGCGCCGGGTCTGCGGGCCGGCGTTGTACTGCGACAGGATGCGCCCGGTGGTCAGCAGCAGCGGAAACTTGCGGGTCGCGCGCTCCCGGGTGGCGACGTAGGGGGTGAGCATGAAACGCCCCAGGCCGAGCACGATGCGCCCGACGTGCATCACCGGCGTGCCCTCGGGCTGTGCCTCGTTGCAGGGCCATTGCACGCTGCCCAGGGCATCCAGCTTGTCAAAGCTGACGCCGGCAAAGCTCGGCGTGGTGCGCGCGATCTCGTCCATGATCTGGCTGGCATGGCGGTAGTCCATCGGGTAGCCCAGGGCCTGGGCCAGCATCTGCGTCACCTCCCAGTCGGCATGGCCGCCGGGCGCGGTGTGGATCTTGCGCACGCGGTTGATGCGGCGTTCGCCGTTGGTGAAGGTGCCGTCCTTTTCCAGGAAGGTGGCGCCGGGCAGGAACACGTGGGCGTAGCGTGCGGTCTCGTTCAGGAACAGGTCCTGCACGATGACGCAGTCCATGGCCTGCAGGCCGGCGGCGACGTGCTGGATGTTGGGGTCGGACTGCAGGATGTCCTCGCCCTGCACGTAGAGCACCTTGAAGCTGCCGTCGACCGCGGCGTCGATCATGTTGGGGATGCGCAGGCCGGGCTCGGGGTCGAGGTGCACCTGCCATTCGTTCTCGTAAATCCTGCGCACCGCGTCGATGCCGACGTGGCGGTAGCCCGGAAACTCGTGCGGGAACGAGCCCATGTCGCAGGAGCCCTGCACGTTGTTCTGGCCGCGCAGCGGGTTCATGCCGACGCCGGGGCGCCCCAGGTTGCCGGTGGCCATGCACAGGTTGGCCATGCCCATGACGGTGGTCGAGCCCTGGCTGTGCTCGGTCACGCCCAGGCCGAAGTAGATCGCCGCATTGCCGCCGCTGGCGTAGAGGCGGGCCGCGGCGCGCACCTGCTCCGCCGGCACGCCGGTGTAGTCGGCCGTGGCCTCGGGGCCGTGGACTGGCTGCAGGATGAACTCGCGCCAGGCGCGGTAGTCCTCCAGGTCGCAGTTCTGGGCGATGTAGTCGTGATTTTCCAGGCCCTCGTCCAGCACCGCGTGCGCCAGCGCGTTCATCAGCGCCACGTTGGTGCCGGGGCGCAGCTGCAGATGCTGCACGGCGGCCACGTGCGGGCTGCGCACCAGGTCGATGGCGCGCGGGTCGGCGACGATCAGGCGCATGCCCTCGCGCATGCGCTGCTTGATGCGCGAGCCGAACACCGGGTGCGCGTCGGTCGGGTTGGCACCGATCAGCAGCGCCACATCGCAGTGGTCGATGGAGTCGAAGTCCTGCGTGCCGGCCGAGGTGCCCAGGGTGGCGTTCATGCCGTAGCCGGTGGGCGAATGGCAGACGCGCCCGCAGGTGTCCACGTTGTTCGTGCCCAGCACCGCGCGCGCGAACTTCTGCATCAGGTAGGTTTCCTCATTGGTGCAGCGCGAGGAGGTGATCACGCCCAGCGCCCCCGGGCCATGCTGCTGCGTGGCCGCGCGGATGCGCTGCGCCGCGAAGTCGATCGCCTCGGGCCAGTCGACCTCGCGCCAGGGATCGTCGCAGTGCTCGCGCACCATGGGCCGGATGATGCGATCCGGGTGATTCACGTAGCCCCAGGCAAAGCGGCCCTTGACGCAGGAATGGCCGTGGTTGGCCTGGCCCGTGCGCGACGGCACCATGCGCACCACCTCGTCGCCCCTGAGCTCGACGTCGAACGAGCAGCCGACGCCGCAATAGGCACAGGTGGTCTGGACGACGCGCTCCGGCAGGCCGCCAGCGACGAGCGATTTCTCCACCAGCGCCTCGGTCGGGCAGGCCTGCACGCAGGCGCCGCAGGAGACGCATTCGGACGACATGAAGTCGTCGGCGTCGGTGCCGGCGCTGATGACGGAGGTGAAGCCGCGTCCGTCGATCGTCAGCGCAAACGTGCCCTGGATGTCGTCGCAGGCGCGGATGCAGCGCGAGCACAGGATGCAGCGCGAGACGTCGAAGTCGAAATAGGGGTTGGACGCATCGATGGCCACCTGGGCGTGACCGCGGCCCCCAGTGCCATAGCGGTTTTCGGTCACGCCCAGCTGGCGCGCCAGCCGCAGCAGCTCGTCGTCGCCGCAGCCATCGGCGCTCGCCTCGGCCAGGCGGCTGGTGCCCGGATGGTCGGACAGATACAGCTCGACCACGCCGCGGCGGATCTGATCGAGCTTGTCGGAGCGGGTGCGCACCTGCATGCCGTCCGCCACCGGCGTGGTGCACGAGGCCGGGTAGCCGCGCCGGCCGTCGATCTCGACCAGGCACAGGCGGCACGAGCCGAAGGGCTCCAGCCGGTCGGTGGCGCACAGGCGCGGGATCTGCGTGCCGGCCTCGGAGGCCGCGCGCATCACCGACGTGCCTGCGGGCACGGTGATGGTCCGGCCGTCGATGGACAGCGACACCGGGTGCGTGTCCGGGCGGCACGGCGTGCCGTGGTCGATGGGGCCAAGCGTCTTCATGCAGAGGTCCTCGTCTGGCCGGCGAAGTCTTCGGGAAAGCGGTCCAGTGCCGACAGCACCGGATACGGCGCCATGCCGCCGTGGCCGCACAGCGAGCCGTGGATCATGGTGTCGCACAGCTCGCGCAGCAGAGCGATGTTGGCCTCGCGCTGCTCGCCGGCGACGATGCGGTCGATCACTTCCTGCGCGCGCACCGAGCCGACACGGCAGGGCGTGCACTTGCCGCAGGATTCGATGTCGCAGAATTCCATGGCAAAGCGCGCCTGCTGCGCCATGTCGACGCGGTCGTCGAACACCACCACGCCGCCGTGGCCCAGCATGCCGCCGGCCTTGGCCAGTTCTTCATAGCCCAGCGGGGTGTCCAGCTGCTCGCGCGACAGGTAGGCCCCCAGCGGGCCGCCCACCTGCACCGCGCGCACCGGGCGGCCGCTTTGCGTGCCGCCGCCCAGTTCATCGATCACGTGCGCCAGCGTGACCCCGAAGGGCAGCTCGTAGAGGCCGGGGCGCCGCACGTTGCCCGACAGCTGCAGCGTCAGCGTGCCGCGCGAGCGGTTGATGCCCAGGCTCTGATAGTGGCCCGCGCCATGCGCCAGGATGGCCGGCACGGTGGCCAGCGTGATCACGTTGTTGACCAGGGTCGGCCGGCCCATGAAGCCGCGGCTGGACGGCAGCGGCGGCTTGAAGCGCACCTGGCCGCGTCGGCCCTCCAGCGACTCCAGCAGCGCCGTCTCCTCGCCCGCGATGTAGGCGCCGGCGCCGATGCGCAACTCGACGTCGAAGGCCCAGCCCGATTCCAGCACTCGCGGCCCCAGCAGGCCGTGCCGGCGCGCCACGTCCAGCGCCTGCTCCAGGATGCGCCGGGCGTCTGGGTATTCCGAGCGCAGGTAGATGAAGCCCTGGCTGGCGCCCGTGGCGTGGCCGGCAATCGCCATGCCTTCGAGCAGGCACAGCGGGTCGCCTTCCATCAGCATGCGGTCGGCAAAGGTGCCCGAGTCGCCCTCGTCGGCGTTGCACACCACGACCTTGGCCCGGCCCGGCGCGTCGTGCACCGCCTGCCACTTGGTGCCGGCCGGAAAGCCGGCGCCGCCGCGTCCGCGCAGGCCCGACTGCGCCACGGCGTCGACCACCGCCTGCGGCGCCATGGCCAGCGCGCGGCGCAGGCCGGCCGTGCCGCCCTGCGCCCGGTAGTCGCCCCAGTCGCCGGGTACCACCACGCCGCAGCGCGCGAAGGTGATGCGGCGCTGGCCCTGCGCGCGCAGCAGCTCGTCCACCGGGCCGACGCACAGCGGATGCGCCGCCGCGTCCCCGCCGCCCAGGGCGTTGGCGACCGAGGTCGCGTCGTCTTCCGTCAGCGGGCCGAAGCCCAGGCGGTGCCCGTCCCGCTCGACCTCCAACAGCGGCTCCAGCCAGTAGAGTCCGCGCGATCCGGTGCGCACCAGCGTCGCCTGCGGCAGCACCTGCTGCAGCACCGTGGCCACGGCGTCGGCACCGACCGAGCACGCCGCGCTGTCCTGCGAGACGCACAGCCTCATGCCGCGGCCTCCGCCACCAGGGCCTGCACGCGCTCGGCGCTCATGCGGCCCAACGTGCGACCATCCATCTGCACCGAAGGCCCGCAGGCGCAGTTGCCGAGGCACAACACGGGTTCCAGCGCCAGCTGGTGGCCTGGCACGCCAGACACTGCCTGGCGGGCCGCCGCCCAGAGCGCGCGTCCGCCCACCGCCTGGCAGGCCTCGGCCCGACATACGCGCAGCGTGTGGCGCGCCGCCGGCTGGCGCCGGAAGTCATCGTAGAAGCTGACCACGCCGAACACCTCGGCGCGTGTCAGGTTGAGCGCCTGCGCAATGGCGCGAATGGCCGGTTCGGAAATGTGGCCCAGTCGGTCCTGCACCGCGTGCAGGATGGGCAGCAGCGGGCCCTCGAGTCCCGCATGCCGGGCACAGATCTCGCGCACCGTGGCTTCCAGCGTGCTGGCTTCCTCGCTCATTTGCCGGCTCCTCCGTCGGACAACTCGTCGCGGGGGCAGGCGGCCTCCCGCGGGTGCGTCTCACTATGGCATGCCGCCCGCGTGCTGTCGAGGCCGCGGGCGCGCCGTTCAGGTGCCGGTGGCGCGGCCGAATTCGGCGCCCAGTTCGTCAGCGCGCCGGCAGGCCGCGTGCATGGCACGCACGAAGGCGGCCTTGACCTCGGCCTGCTCCAGCTCGGCCAGGGCCGCGTGGGTGGTGCCGCCCTTGCTGGTGACGCGCTCGCGCAGGGTCGCCAGTGGCTCGGCCGACTGGGCCGCCAGCTGCGCGCCGCCGGCGAAGGTGGCCACGGCCAGGCGGCGCGCCTGCTCGGGCGCCAGGCCGAGTTCGGTGCCGGCCTGCTGCATCGCCTCGAGGAAGTAAAAGACGTAGGCCGGGCCCGAGCCCGAGAGCGCGGTCACGGCGTCGAGCTGCTGCTCGTGCTCGACCCACAGCGCCTCGCCGGTGGTGCGGATCACGGCTTCGGCCAGCGCGCGGTCCGG
>CAYRHV010000143.1:0-5862 GCA_964424045.1 uncultured Ottowia sp.
TCGATCCTGCCCGAGCTGCAGCGCGACCTGGGTGCCAGCGTGGTGGAGATCGGCAGTGCGGTGGGGGCGACGGTGCTGGCGGTGGCGCTGGTGTCGCCGCTCATGGGCATGCTGTCGGACGCGCTCGGACGCAAGTGGCTGGTGGTGGCCTCGGTACTGGTGCTGGCGCTGCCGACGGCCCTGATGGCGGGCGTCGAATCGGTGCAGACGCTGACCGTGCTGCGTTTCCTGCTGGGGCTGGCGGTACCGGGCGTGACCGTGGTCGCGCTGGCCTACATCGGCGAGGAGTTTCGCCACGCCGCGATGGCGCGCGTGATGGCGGTCTACATCGCCGGCAACGTGCTGGGGGGCTTTCTCGGGCGCTTCCTGCTCGGGCACCTGACCGAGCTGATGAGCTGGCGCCTGGCCTTCGGCGTGCTGGCAGCGCTGAACCTGGCAGGCGCCGTGCTGGTCTGGCGCGTGCTGCCAGCGTCGCGCCATTTCCGCGCCGAGGCGCGCCTGGGCGGCGCGCTGGCGACGCTGGCCGGGCTGCTGCACCATCCGGCCCTGCTGGCGGCGAGTGCGCTCGGCTTCACGGTGCTGTTCGCGCAGGTGGGGATGTTTACCTACGTCAATTTCCACCTGGCGGCGGCACCGTACCACTTTGGCCCGTCGGCGCTGGCCAACGTGTTCGCGGTCTACCTGGTGGGCGTGCTGGTGACGCCGCTGGCCGGGCGGCTGATCCCGCGCCTGGGCGCACGTCGCACCCTGCTGGCCTCGGTGCTGGCCTCGCTGCTGGGCGTGCTGCTGACGCTGCTGCCCTCGGCCAGCGGCATCGTCGGGGCCTTGACGCTGGCGTCCTGCGGCACCTTCATCACCCAGTCGGCCACCGTGAGCTACATCGCCTATCGCATCACCCACGGACGTTCACTGGCCAGTGGCCTGTATTACACCGCCTACTACATGGGTGGCTTCTGCGGTGCCTGGCTGGGCGGCTTTGCCTACCATCATGGCGGCTGGCCGGGTACGGTGGGTCTGTTGGTGACGACCCAGATGCTGGGTTGGCTGGTGGCCTGGCGCTTCATCGGCGCGCCGCCGGCTGCATCCGCGTGAGCCGCCGGCTCGAGGTTCAGCCAGGCACGGCGTCCGCGTCCGGAGGCGGCGGCTCGGCAGTCGGCGCAGGGTCGCCCTGCAGCACCGCGTCGGCGTCCGCGCGCAGGCGGCCGGCCAGTTCGCTGGCCAGGCGCAGGCGGCGCAGCAGCCAGGGGCTGGAGTCGGGCTCGAAGGGGTCGGGCAGGTCCTCGGGCACGGCCAGCAGATGGCCTTCGTCCGGGTCGAATTCGGCCGGCCAGGCGGGTTCGTCCGTCCACGGCCGGGCCAGGTCGAGCGTGCCGGTGATGTACTGGGTGGCCTCGGCGAGCGGACTGGCAACGGCCTCCATCTGCAGGCGCTGACGCCGCAGCAGCAGCATCGACTGGATCGCGCTCAGCTGCCCCAGCAGCTGGTAGCCGTGACCCTGCAGCCGCTCCAGTCGGGCCAGGGGCGGGCGCACGGCGCGCGGCTCGACCAGGGCGCGCCCGGTGGCCTGCACCAGGGCCGACAGGGCGTCGAAGGCTTCGCGCCGCGCCAGGCGCCAGGACAGTTCGGGTTGGCCCGTGACTTCGGCCAGGCTGGCCAGGGCCAGCGAGCGCCGGGCGTGCTGGGCCATGGCACGGCAGACGCGGCGCACGGTGCCGGCGATCTGGTCGCGCTCCCAGGACGGCAGCACATAGGAGAAGGCCCAGGCGATGCCGGTGCCCAGCACGGTGTCGCCGACGCGCTCGATGAAATCGAAGGTCGGGTTGCTGGCGGTGTAGAGCAGGTTGGCCAGCAGCAGGCCGAGCACCGACCCCGCCACCGCGGTCACCGTGTAGCGGCGCACGACGAAGGCGTGGGCCACACCCTGCGCGACGACCACCACCAGCAGACCGACCGCCAGCAGGCTGCCCAGCAGGGTGCCGATGACGCGCTGATTGCGTCGCTCCAGCGTCTGCGCCAGGCTGCCGCGCAGCACCATCACGATCGTCAGCAGGACCCAGTAGTCGCGCGAGCCCCAGGGCAGGGCCATCGCCAGGCCGTAACCGGCGCCGATCGCGAGTGCCGCACGCAGGGCGTGGCGCAAGGCCGGCTGGCGCCAGTGCCACAGCTCCAGCAGCGGCCTGGGCGACCAGTAGGCGGGGCTGACGAACAGCTGCCAGCCGCTGCGCACGGCCGACAGGTCGGGCGCCTCGTCGCCGCGCGCCAGCGCGGCCAGTCGGCGCACCGCCGCGTCCTGGTCGCCGATGCGCACGCTCACACTGCGCACCACGGCGGCCAGCTCCAGCGCCTGGGCGTGGTCCGGCGCGCTCGCATCGAGGGCCTCTTCTCCGGCCTGCGTGCGCAGCCGCTGCAGCGCCTCGCTGTGATCGCGCGCTGGCGTTGGCAGGCGTCCGAGCAGCAGCGCGTCGGCCACCTGCTCGACGTCCTCGGCCATCTCGCACAGGATGCCGCTGAACTCCCCCAGGTGGGCGTCGTTGCAGCCCAGCAGGCGCTCGACGTCAAGCTCGCCGACCATCATGTGGTCGCGCATTTCCAGCACCACGACCAGCATGCCGGCCAGCTGCTGGCGGCGTGGCGTGCTCGGCGATTCGAGGATCAGGTCGCGCGCGGCCTGCAGCTGCTCCGCCAGCGCGGCCTGACGCTGCAGCACCTCGCCCAGCGGCCGCGGGTCGTCACCCTGCGCCTGCGCCGCGGGCATGCGCGAGAGGCGGCGCGCGTGCAGGCGCAGCAGGGCGGCCATGGTCAGCATCAGCTCGGCCATCACCTGGGCGCGGTAGCGGCCGTTGAGCAGGGTGTTGCTGGCGGTGGCGTAAAGCACGTAGAGCAGGGCGCCGAGGGCGCACCAGGCGCTGCGCAGCACAGCCTCGTGCCAGTCCGTCGCCGGCTGTGGCGCCATCGCCAGCAGCATGGCAAACATCAGGGCGGCCGCCACCGGCATGCCGCGCTTGCCCCAGGCCGTGGACAGGAAGGCGATGAAGGTGCCAGACACCAGCAGCAGCCCGAGTTCCAGTGGATGCTGGCGCAGCAGCTGCACGGCCAGGAACAGCGGCACGCCGATCAGCGGCGCGGCCACCAGGTGCGCCAGCTTGCCGCGCCGCGGTCGCGGCATGTCGGGAATCAGCGCGATGATGGCGCCGACGCTGGCATTGGTGGCGGCGTGGATGCCGAGCAGGGCGTGGGCCAGGCCGACCACCAGCAGCATGCCGCACGCGACCGCGGTGCCGTTGAGCGCGTAGGTGCTGAGCAGTGCTCGGCGGATCTGGCGCAGGCGGGAGGGCTTGGAGTCGGACACAGTCTCGGCGCGGTGGTGGCGGCTGGCTGCCGTGGGCAGCATGTGGCGACTCATTGTTGCATGGTGCTCCTCCGCGCGGCGCGGCTCTGGCGGCGGCGCCGCGGGACGCGCCGCGGTGTGGCGCATCAGGCCAGCGCGTGCGTCAGCAGGCCGTGCGCGATCGGCACCAGCAGGGCCGTCGCCATGCCGTTCAGGCACATCGCCAGGGCCGCGAAGCCGGCGCCGACCGGGCTGACCTGCAGCTCGCGCGCGACGCCGATCGCGTGCGCCGTCAATCCCGACACGAAGCCGCGCACGCGGTCGTCCTCGATGTGCATCCAGCGCATCAGCGGCCGCGTGGCGATGGCGCCCGTGACGCCGGTGAACACCACCGCCACCGCGGCCAGCGAGGGTTGTCCGCCCAGGCGCTCGGCGACCGGGATCGCCAGCGGCATGGTGGCCGACTTCGGCGCCACCGACACCAGCAGCTCGGGCGTGCCGCCGAAGGCCCAGGCGATCCCGACCGCCGACACCACGGCGCCGATGCAGCCGATCGCCAGTGCAGTCGTCAGCGGCAGCCAGATGCGTCGCAGGCGCTCGAGCTGGCGGTAGAGCGGCACCGCCAGCGCGACCGTGGCCGGCCCGAGCATGGCCTCGAGCGGCCAGATCGCTTCGCTGTAGTGCTGGTAGCGCACGCCGCTGGCCAGCAGGATCGCGATCATCAGGGCCGCGCCCGTGGCCACCGGGATCAGGAACGGACTGGCGTTGCGCCAGTGATAGAGGCGCAGCGCCGCCGCGTAGGCCGCCATGCTGATGCTGATCCACAGCACGGCCTGCGCGCCGGCATGCAGATGTTGGGTGATGCTGCTCATGCCGAATCGTTCAGCCGAGCGCGTCGGCGTGCCAGGGCCGCGCGCAGCACCGCGGCCGTGAGAGCCATCGTCAGCAGGGTGCCGATGGTACCCGCCGCCAGCAGGCCCAGCCAGTGGGCCTGCAGCAAGCTGAAGTGATCCATGATGCCGACCACCACGGGCATCAGGATCAGCATCATGTGCCGCAGCAGGCCATCGGCCACCAGCGCCACCGGGCCGGGCACACGGCCGAGCGCCATCAGCAGCACCAGCAGCAAGGCCATGCCGACCAGTGCCGCCGGAATCGTCAGCTGCCAGCGCGTGACCACGTACTGGCCCGCCAGCTGCGCCAGCACCAGCACCGACAGGCCAAGGGCGCACTGACCAGCCAGGCGCAGCGCTCGGGCCGCACGGTCGGTCATCGAGGTGCCCTTGCGCTGGAGGCGAAGCCGCGGAAGATCATGGGAGTCGTTCGAGCGCGCCCGAGTCAGGGCGCGCAAACCGGGGGAGTCTACGCGAGCAGCGTGACTATCATGGTCGCATGAGCAAGGCATTCACGCGCGAAAGCGACGGCGACGAACTCGAGGACGAGGAGCTCGCGCTGCCGCCGCTGCCGGCCGGCGGGCGCAACTACATCACGCCGCAGGGCTACGCGCGCCTGCGCGGCGAGCTGCTGGGGCTGATCGACGACGAGCGGCCGAAGGTGGTCGAGACCGTGCACTGGGCAGCCAAGAACGGTGACCGCTCGGAAAACGGCGACTACCTCTACGGCAAGCGCCGCCTGCGCGAGATCGACCGGCGCATCCGCTTCCTGACCCAGCGGCTGGAGATCGCCGAGGTCACCGACCCGAGCGCGCACCACGGCGGCGACCAGGTGTTCTTCGGCGCCACGGTGCGCTATGCGGACGAGCAGGGCGAGGAGCGCAGCGTCACCATCAAGGGCATCGACGAGGCCGACAGCGCGCGCGGCGAGGTCAGCTGGATCAGCCCGATCGCCCGCACCCTGCTGCGCGCCCGCGTGGGCGACGTGCTGCAGCTGCCGACGCCGGCCGGCACGGTGGAGATCGAGGTGCTCGCGGTGACGTATCCGGCGCCGGCGGCGTCGTGACGGCCGCCGCGGGCCTTCAGCCCGTGGCGGCCATGCTGCGCGTCGCGCGCAGCACCGAGGGCGTGCGCCGCAGGGTACGCAGCACGTGGTCGAGCTGTTCGCGGTCGCGCACCGCGATCACGAAGCGCAGGTCGAGCGTCCGCGGCGCGGCCTCTTCCAGCATCGCCAGGTGCACGATGTCGACCTCGGCTTCGGCCAGCGTCGCGGTGACGCGGGCCAGCACGCCCTTGCCATTGGTGACGGTGACGACGATGGCGACGTCGAACGCGCGCACCGGGTCGTCGGCCCAGGCCACGGTGATGAAGCGCTCGGGGTCCTTCTGCAGCAGGCGCCGCGCCACCGGGCAGTCGTCGGTGTGCACCACCAGGCCCTCGCCGCGGCCCAGGTAGCCGAGCAGGCCGTCGCCCGGGATCGGGTAGCAGCAGGTGGCGTATTTGATCGACACGTTGTCCGCGCCGTCGACGATCACCGCGCCTTGCGACAGGCTCTCGTGCGCGGTGTAGCGCGCCTGGCTCAGCAGCAGCGCGTCGGGCTTGATGCCCTGCGCCGCCAGCAGGGTGACCAGGCGCTTGGCG
>CAYRHV010000144.1:0-5860 GCA_964424045.1 uncultured Ottowia sp.
GCGCCGACGCGCTGGCCCAGGCCAGCCAGTAACGCGCAGCGCATTGCCGTCGACACACAGGCTTGCTATACTTAAGGGCTTTGCTGGCAAAAGTCCTGCCTGCCACGAGATTGAAGGCCGGACGCAACCACGCAGTGCATGGCACGGGACGACCAGCCCCCTGCCCTCTGGCTGCCAAACCAAGACCTAGTCACTGAATGACCACGATTCGCGTAAAAGAGAACGAGCCTTTTGACGTCGCGCTGCGCCGTTTCAGGCGCACCATCGAGAAGCTGGGCCTGCTCAACGACCTGCGTGCCCGCGAGTTCTACGAGAAGCCGACCGCCGAGCGCAAGCGCAAGAAGGCAGCGGCCGTCAAGCGCCACCACAAGCGCGTGCGCAGCATGCAGCTGCCCAAGAAGCTCTACTGAGCGCTTCCAGCCCCCTTTCCAGAGGCTCGCCGAGCAAGCTCAGCGAGCCTTTGTCGTTTGTGCAGGAACTTTTCACCATGACGCTCAAGGATCGCATCACCGAGGACATGAAGGCCGCCATGCGCGCGCGCGAAAGCGAGCGCCTGGGCACGATTCGCATGCTGCAGGCGGCCATCAAGCAGAAGGAAGTGGACGACCGCGTCATCCCGGACGACGCGGCCGTGATCGCCATCGTCGATCGGCTGATCAAGCAGCGCAAGGACAGCGTCGCTGCCTTCGCGCAGGCGGGCCGCCAGGACCTGGTCGACAAGGAAAGCGCCGAGATCGACGTGCTGCAGGCCTACCTGCCGGCGCGCCTGTCCGAAGCCGAGATCGTGGCCAAAGTGCAGGCCATCGTCGCCGAGCTCGGCGCCAGCAGCCCGGCCGACATGGGCAAGGTGATGGGGGCGGTGAAGGCGCGCCTGGCCGGCAAGGCCGACATGGCCGTGGCCAGCGCCGCGGTCAAGGCGGCGCTCGGCCGCTGAGCCCGGCCGCTGCCGGCCGCTTGCATCTGGTTGCAGGCTGGCCGGCAACTTTGCACAAACCGGCACCCCCCGACAAGCCGCCAGGCGGGTTCGCGCGTCAAATGGGCAGACACGGGTTCCCCCTGTGTCCGTGCGAGCACCCGACATGTCTGCCCTCATCCGATCCTCTCCCCCGCCGTGGCGGCACGGCCTGCTGGCCGTGCTGCTGCTGGCGCTCTCGTCCCTGGCCTGGAGCCAGTCCGACCCGCCGACGCGCGTGGCCTACATCAGCGCGCTGGAAGGCCAGGCGCGCATCGGCAACGCCGCCGACCCGGACGCCTGAGAGCCGGCGACGCTGAACTGGCCCATCACCACGGGCTCCACGCTGCGCCTCGACCCCGGCACGCGGGTCGAGCTCGATGGCGGCTGGCTCACGCTGCGCCTGCACGGGCCGGCAGACCTGGACACAAGCACGCTGGACGACGGCACGACCCAGGTCGCCCTGCTGGACGGCACCCTGTCGCTGCGCCTGCGCGAGCTGGCACCGGGCGAACGCGTCGAGGTCGACACGCCCCAGCTGGCGCTGGTTGCCACCGAACCGGGCGAATACCGGCTCGACGTCGATGCGCGCGCGGGCACGACGCGCGTCACGGTGCACGAGGGCGCGGCCACCGCGTATGGCGACCCGGGCCAGCCGCTGCCACTGGCCCGCGGCAGCGAGCAGCTGTTTTCCGGTCGCGACCTGGGCCTGCTGGCGAACCGACCGGCGCCCCCGCGCGACGCCTTCGACCAGTGGGTCGCCCAGCGCGACGCACAGCAGGAACGCTCGGCGTCGGCACGCTACCTGTCGCCCGGCATGCCCGGCGTCCAGCCGCTCGACACGCATGGCGACTGGGCGGACGACCCGGCCTGGGGTCCGGTCTGGTATCCGAACGTCACGAACGCCGGCTGGGCCCCCTATCGCGACGGCCGCTGGGCCTGGATCGAGCCCTGGGGCTGGACCTGGGTCGACGACGCCCCCTGGGGCTTTGCGCCCTTTCACTATGGCCGCTGGACCCAGATCGGCCCGCGCTGGGCCTGGGTGCCCGGCCCCGTGCTGCCCAGGCCGGTCTACGCACCGGCCCTGGTGCAGTTCTTTGCCAGCGGCAGCGGCTGGAGCCTGAGCATCGGCAGCGGCCCGCTGGGTGCCGCCTGGTTCCCGCTCGCGCCGGGCGAAGCCTGGCGCCCGCACTACCGCGCCAGCCCGCGCTACCTTGATCGCATCAACGACTGGAGCCACTGGCGCCGCCCGGCGCGCCCACGCAGCGAGGGCTACTTCTTCCAGCATCGCCCGGGCGCCATCAGCGTGGCCGCCGCCGGTGCCTTCGAGCGGCCGCGGCGCGGCAGCGCGCCCCGGCCCCGCTACCGCGATGGCCGCGTATTGCCGGCCGACTGGTTGCGCGAGAGCCGGGTGGCACCGCCCCCGGCGCGCGCTCGCCCGTCGCGCGAGCGTCCGGCCGGCCGCACGCCGGCACCCCGCCGCGACCACTCGACCCCCGCGTCGCGCAGCTCGCTGATGCCGCCACCCGGCCCGCAGCAGGCGCGTCCGGTTTCCCCCCGCACGGCGCCCCGGATGGCTGAACCCATCCGCCCCGGGCGCGAGTCGGCACGGCCCGAGCAGCGCCCGCAGCGCAACGAAGCCCGACGCCCGGCGGCGCCGGAGTCGCAGCAGCAACGCCTGCAGCAACCGCCCCAAAGCCGGTCCGGGGCTCGTCCGCCCGCCGCGGCACGGCCGGCGCCGGCAGCGCGAGGCGAGCGCACGGAACGCGCCCGACCGAACCACGAATCCCGGTCGCCGCGCCAGCTGCGGCCGGCCGTCGAGGCTGGCACGCGCGCCGGCCCGACCACCATGCAACGATCGCACCGGCCCGAGCGTGCCAGCCGGCCCGACCCGATCCGGCGCGCCGCACCGGCCCCGGATCGCACGCGGGCGCAGGCTACACGCCCCGACCGCGGCGACCGGGCGCGGCCGGCCGCCGACGGCCGTCGCGATCAGCGCGCCGAGCGTGGCCACCGACGCGCTGGCGCCCTGCAGCGGCCGTAGAACACCCGGCCGCGCCACGGCTGCAGCCGCCAGCGCCCGGGCCCGGCCTCAGCTGCCCGCCACCTTCATGCGATCGACCAGCAGTGAACCCGAGGTCTTGGCGCCGTAGGTGTAGGCGTCGGCGCCGATGGCCGTGATGCCGCCCAGCATCTGGCGCAGGTTGCCGGCGATGGTGATTTCCTGCACCGGGTAGGCGATCTCGCCACCCTCGACCCAGAAGCCGCTGGCGCCGCGCGAATAGTCACCGGTCACCAGGTTCACGCCCTGCCCCATGAGCTCGATCACGAACAGGCCGGTGCCGAGCTTGCGCAGCATGGCCGGCAGGTCGTCGCCAGGGCGCGTGCGGCGCGAACTCAGACGCAGGTTGTGCGAGCCGCCGGCATTGCCGGTGGTCCTCAGGCCCAGCTTGCGCGCCGAATAGGTGCCGAGGAAATAGCCCTGCACGCGACCGCCATCGACCACCCGGCGCGACTGCACGCGCACGCCCTCGGCATCGAAGGGGGACGAACCCTTGCCGCCGGGGACGAAGGGATCCTCGTCCAGGTCCACGTGGTCGGCAAATACCTGCTCTCCCAGCGAATCAAGCAGGAACGAGGTGCGCCGATAGAGCGCGCCGCCGCTGACCGCGTGCACGAAGCTGCCCATCAGCCCGGCCGCCAGCGGCGACTCGAACAGCACCGGGCATTCGCGCGTCGGGATCTTGCGCGCACGCAGGCGCGAGAGCGCGCGCTCGGCGGCGTAGCGGCCCACGGCCTCCGGGCTGGCCAGCGCGGCGGCATCGCGCATCGAGCTGTACCAATAGTCGCGCTGCATGTCGTCGCCCTCGCAGGCGATCGGCGCCACCGAGATGCTGTGGCGCGAACTGGCGTAACCGCCGCGAAAGCCATGCGTGTGGGCGGCAAAGAAATGGCTTTGCTGGGCCGACACACCCGCACCCTCGCTGTTGCGGATGCGCGCATCGACGCCGAAGGCAGCGCGCTCGCAGGCCAGCGCGATCTCCACCGCCTGCTCGCTGGCAATCGGCCAGGGGTGGAACAGGTCCAGCTCGCGCTGCTCGCTGGCGATGTCCTGGGGGTCGGGCAGGCCAGCCGCCGGGTCCTCGGCCGTGAAGCGGGCGATGTCGAAGGCCGCCTGCACCGTGGCCTCGACCGCGGCACGCGAGAAATCCGAGGTGCTGGCGTTGCCGCGCCGCTGGCCGAGATAGACCGTGACGCCGAGCGACTTGTCGCGGTTGCGCTCGACCGACTCGAGTTCGCCCTTGCGCACGCCGACCGACAGGCCCGCGCCCTCGGAAGCCTCGGCGCCGGCGTCGCTCGCGCCCAGCTTGCGCGCATGCGCGATGGCCGCGTCCGCGAGGTCCTCGAAGAAGGCGCGTGAATAGGAAAAGCCCGCCAGGGGCTGGGTGGCTTCGGTCATGGTGGCGGCTATCATCCTGGAAATGGTGGCGGGCGGCACAGGCGCGCCCGGGCCACCGAAGGAACATCGACTTCCTGCATCCAGATCCGGTTCAGCGGCCCGACGGGCGCCCCATGCGCCCGTCGACTGCGGAATCATACTTGCGGACTTTCTTCCCTCGACGCATGGCTCGCAAACCCCGCAAAGGCTATTTCGTACGCGGCCAGTTCGTCGTCGCCGGCAGCGAGCTCGATGCCGAGTTGCAGCGCGAGCACCGCCAGGACGGCCCGAGCAAGACCGAGCTGAAGGCGCAAAGCGCCGAGCTGCAGGCGCTGGGCGAGCAGCTGCTGACGCTGCGCGATGAACTGCTGCAGCCGCTGGCGCTGCCCGAGTCCCTGCTCGAGGCGCTGGACGCGCTGCGCGGCATCAGCAGCTTCGAAGGCCGGCGCCGCCAGGGCCAGTACGTCGGCAAGCTGATGCGCCGGCTGCCCGCCGAGCACGTGGCCGCGATCCGCGCCGCGCTCGACGCGCAGCACCAGGGTGCGGCGCGCGACACCCTGCGCCTGCACGCCGCCGAGCGCTGGCGCGAGCGGCTGCTGGCCGACGACGCGGCGCTGGGCGCCTGGATGATGGAGTTCCCGGACTCGGACCTGCAGCAGCTGCGCGCGCTGCTGCGCCAGGCACGCAAGGAAGCGCCCGACGCGCAGGAGGCCGGGCAGGCGCACGCCACTGGCCAGGGCCTGCGCCAGGGTCGGGCCTTTCGCCGGCTGTTCCAGCTCATCCAGGCCGTGCTGGAACGCGCCGAGGGCGCGGCCCCGCCGGGCCACGACGACGCCTACGCCGACGACAGCCGTGCCGGCTGACGCCGCCCCCTTCCCGAGAACCCCTGCAGTACATGACAGCCACCCACGACCCCGTCACCATCGGCATTGTTTCCATCAGCGACCGCGCCGCCAGCGGCGCCTACGCCGACCAGGGCCTGCCGGCCCTGCAGGACTGGCTCGGCCGCGCGCTGAAGAACCCGATCCGCTTCGAGCCCCGCCTGATCCCGGACGAGCAGGAAGGCATCAGCCGCACTCTGGTGGCGCTGGTCGACGCCGGTTGCGACCTGGTGCTGACCACCGGCGGCACCGGGCCGGCGCCGCGCGACGTGACGCCGGAGGCGACGCTGGCGGTCGCCGACAAGCTCATGCCCGGCTTTGGCGAGCAAATGCGCCAGATCAGCCTGGCCTTCGTGCCGACGGCCATCCTGAGCCGCCAGGTGGCGGTGATTCGCGGGCGTAGCCTGATCATCAACCTGCCCGGCCAGCCCAAGGCCATCGCCGAGACGCTGGAGGGCCTGAAGGACGCGGACGGCAAGCCGAAGGTGCACGGCATCTTCGCCGCCGTGCCCTATTGCATCGACCTGATCGGTGGACCCTACCTGGAAACCGACGACGCGGTGTGCAAGGCGTTTCGGCCCAAGAGTG
>CAYRHV010000145.1:0-5859 GCA_964424045.1 uncultured Ottowia sp.
ACCAACTCGGTCATCTGGGCCACCGGCGAGGACATCCCCTACGTGCCCAACAAGCGCTTCGGCGGCGTCTGCCTGGGCGGCAAGATCGCGCCGATCTTCTTCAACACGCAGGAGGATTCGGGCGCGCTGCCGATCGAGGTCGACGTCTCGCAGATGGAGATGGGCGACGTGATCGACATCTTCCCCTACGACGGCCGGATCGAGAAGAACGGCCAGCAGATCGCCGACTTCGCGCTCAAGAGCGAAGTGCTGCTCGACGAGGTGCGCGCCGGCGGCCGCATCAACCTGATCATCGGTCGCGCCCTCACGGCGAAGGCGCGCGAGGCCCTCGGCCTGCCCGCCTCCACCGCCTTCCGCCTGCCGCAGGCGCCGGCCGAGTCAACGGCCGGCTTCACCCTGGCGCAGAAGATGGTGGGCCGCGCCTGCGGCCTGCCCGAGGGCCAGGGCATCCGCCCGGGCACCTACTGCGAACCGAAGATGACGACGGTGGGCAGCCAGGACACCACCGGTCCGATGACGCGCGACGAACTCAAGGACCTGGCCTGCCTGGGCTTCTCGGCCGATATGGTGATGCAGTCGTTCTGCCACACCGCGGCCTATCCCAAGCCGGTCGACGTCAAGACGCACCGCGAGCTGCCGGCCTTCATCAGCACGCGCGGCGGCGTCTCGCTGCGCCCCGGCGACGGCGTGATCCACTCCTGGCTGAACCGCCTGCTGCTGCCGGACACCGTCGGCACCGGCGGCGACTCGCACACGCGCTTCCCGATCGGCATCTCGTTCCCGGCCGGCTCCGGCCTGGTGGCCTTTGCCGCCGCCACCGGCATGATGCCGCTGGACATGCCCGAATCGGTGCTGGTGCGCTTCAAGGGCCAGATGCAGCCCGGCGTCACGCTGCGCGACCTGGTGCACGCGATCCCGCTCTACGCCATCAAGGCCGGGCTGCTGACCGTGGCCAAGGCCGGCAAGAAGAACATCTTCTCCGGCAAGATCCTGGAGATCGAGGGCCTGCCCGACCTCAAGGTGGAACAGGCGTTCGAGCTCTCCGACGCCTCGGCCGAGCGCAGCGCCGCCGGCTGCACCATCAAGCTCAACAAGGAGCCGATCATCGAGTACCTGCAGTCCAACGTGGTGCTGATGAAGAACATGATCGCCGACGGCTACGAGGACGCCCGCACGCTGCGCCGCCGCATCGAGAAGGTCGAGGCCTGGCTGGCCGACCCGCAGCTGCTCGAGGCCGACGCCGACGCCGAATACGCCGCCGTGATCGAGATCGACCTGAACGAGATCCGGGAGCCCATCGTCTGCTGCCCGAACGACCCGGACGACGCCAAGTTCCTGTCCGAGGTCGCCGGCACCAGGATCGACGAGACCTTCATCGGCTCGTGCATGACCAACATCGGGCACTTCCGCGCCGCGGCCAAGCTGCTCGGCGGCCAGCGCGACATCCCGACCCGCCTGTGGGTGGCGCCGCCGACCAAGATGGACGAGAGCGAGCTCATCAAGGAAGGCCATTACGCCGCCTTCGGCGCCGCCGGCGCGCGCACCGAAATGCCCGGCTGCTCGCTGTGCATGGGCAACCAGGCGCAGGCCCGCGAAGGCGCGACGGTGATCAGCACCAGCACGCGCAACTTCCCCAACCGCCTGGGCCGCAACACCAACGTGTTCCTCGGCTCGGCCGAGCTGGCGGCCATCGCCTCGCGCCTGGGCTACCTGCCGACGCCGGCGGAATACCTCAAGGAAATGGGCGTCATCGAGGCCGACAAGGACAGCGTCTACCGCTACATGAACTTCGACCAGATCGAGGAATACGTGAGCAACGCCGAGCGCGTCACGAGCTGATCGGGCTCGTCCCAACCGGCCCGGCAGCAAGGCCCGCCCCGCGCGGGCCTTGCCGTTTTCGGGACGCGCCGGCGACGCCTGCTGCCGGAACGGCCGCCGCCAGGCCGGGGACGCTCCCTGGAAAGGCCGCGCGACCGGGTTCCGATGCTTCCACTCCGGGAACGCACTCGCGCCCAAGGCGGCCCCAGACCGGAAACCCGCAGAGAAACCTCGACATGAAATGATGGAAAAAGTTATAATTGACAGCTTTGCCGCTTTTTTCTGATGGTCTCGGCTGGCACTGGTCCGTTGATGGCCGCTGGTCATTTCCACGTTCAAAGGAGGTAACAGGCGTGTACGGTTTGCACTTGACTGCTGATTTGTATGCGTGCCAGGGTGGCGCGGAGCTGATGGTTGACACGGACGCCATTGCGCAACTGTGCCGAACGCGGACCGAGGCCTCGGGCCTCACCCTGGTCGACGACAAATGGGTCAAGTTTCCAGACTGGCAGGGTGAACCGGGCGGTGTCACCGGCGCGGTCCTGCTCGCCGAATCGCACCTGGCCATCCACACCTGGCCGGAGACCGGCAACGTCACGCTGGACGTCTACGTCTGCAACTTCTCGGGCGACAACTCGGTCAAGGCCGAGCAGCTGCTCGAGTCGGTGATCGCGGCCTACAAGCCGGGCCAGATCGTGCGCAACAAGCTGGTGCGCGGCGACATCAGCCCCGACGCACCACCCGCCTCTCCGGTACCGGACGAGGAAGGCTGGATCATCGAAGAGCTGGCGCCGGCAGCCACCTTCAGCTACCGCGGCAAGGTGCTGGAGCGCCAGACCACCCCCTACCAGTCGCTCGAGGTACTGGAAACGCAACCCTTCGGGCGCGTGCTGCGCCTGGACGGCCGTTTCATGACCTCCGAGAAGGAGGAATTCTTCTACCACGAGGCCCTGGTACACCCGGCCGCGACCGCGCACGAGAATCCCGCGCGCTGCCTCATCATCGGCGGTGGCGACGGCGGCGCCGCCGAAGAGCTGCTCAAGCACCCGAGCGTGCGCGAAGTGGTGATCGCCGAGCTCGACGCCCAGGTGATCGAGGTCGCGCGCAAGCAGCTCGGGGCCGTGCACCACGGCGCCTTTGACGACCCGCGCGTGCGCATCGAGATCGGCGACGGCATGGCCTACATCGACCGCTCGCCGGGCCAGTTCGACCTGATCCTGATGGACCTGACGGATCCCGACACGCCGGCCAGCGCGCTTTACGAACCGGCGGCACTGGCGCGCATGCGCCGCGCCCTGGCGCCCGGCGGCGCCCTGGTGCTGCACCTGGGCAGCCCGATCTTCCACCCCGAGCTGGTGCGCACGCTGCTGGGCCGTCTGCACGGGCAGTTCCAGCACGTCAGCCCGCTCGGGCTCTACATCCCGCTCTACGGCGCCTACTGGGGCCTGGCGGTGGCCTCCGATTCGCTGCGTCCGCCGAACCTGCCGCCGGACGAAGTGCGGCGCCGCATCGACGCGCGTGGCGTGAGCGGCCTGCAGTACTACAACGCGGAAACCCACGGCGCGCTGTTTGCCCTGCCCAACTACTACCGCGCGCTGTTCCAGGACGACGGCGAGGCCCACACCAGCGCCACCTCGGCCGCGGCGGAAGTCGCCGAGCACTGAGCAAGCGGCACGGCGCGCGGGCCGGGCCGGCCCGACACGCCCATCGTCCGTTACATGATCCGCACGCCGGTCCTGGTCGGCCTGCGCCTGGTCGCCATGCGCACGGCCTCGCCCCTCTTGCACGCGGTCTTCGTCGCCGGCGCGCTGATCTACCAGGTCGCCTGGGTCTTCCGGCTCTTCGATTCATTGCAGTGAGGCGCTGCAGTCCGGTATCGGGTTGGAACGGCAGCGCTGACCAAAACGCAGGCCAGGCATCTCTAAACGAGATGCCAAGACATCAAAACCAGGGGAAAATCGGTCGATCCATCTTGAATGGCGATCGTAAACATCCCCAATGTCCCGTTCCGACCTGACCCGTCGCTTCGACCTGACCTCGCTGCAGCTGTTCGTGGCCGTGGCCGAGGAAGGCAGCATCGCGCGCGCGGCCGAACGCGAGTTCATCGCCGCGTCTGCCGTGAGCAAGCGCGTGGCGGAGCTGGAGCAGGTGCTGGACGCCCCTCTGCTCTACCGCCACGCGCGCGGGGTCGAGCTCACCCCCGCCGGCCAGAGCCTGCTGCACCATGCGCGCGGCATGCTCTATCGGCTCGAGCAGATGCAGGGCGAACTGGCCGAATACGCCAGCGGCGTGCGCGGCCACGTGCGCGTGCACGCCAGCCTGTCGGCGATCGTGCAGTTCCTGCCCGAGGACCTGGGTGCCTTCGTGCGCCAGCATCCCCACGTCAAGATCGACCTGGAAGAGCATCTGTCCGGCGAGGTGGCGCGCGCCGTCTCCGAGGGCGCGGCCGACCTCGGGATCTGCCATGTGCAAGGCGACGCCACGGCGCTGCAGTGGCGCCCCTACCACGAGGACCAGCTGGCCCTGGTCGTGCCCGAGGCGCATGCGCTGTCCGCGCAGGAAGCGATCCACTTCAGCGATTCGCTCGACTACGACCAGGTCGGGCTGCACGTCGGCAGCTCGATCTCGCTGGCCCTGCACCGTGCCGCGGCACGCGCCGGCCGCCCGGTGCGACTGCGCATCCGCGTCACCGCGCTGGACGCCATGTGCCGCATGATTGCCAACGGCCTGGGCGTCGGCGTGATGCCGGCGCGCGCCTTTGCGCTGATCCACGGCACCAGCCGGCTGCGCGTCGTCCGACTGCTGGACCACTGGGCCACGCGGCAGATCCGGCTGGTGGCGCGCGACTTCCACAGCCTGCCGCCCACCGCCCGCGCCCTGGTCGAGCACCTGGCGCCCGCGCCAGCCGCAGACGCCGCCACGGCCTAGAATTTCAACCTCGACTGCAAGCCATTCACCCATGACCGCACGCACGCTCTACGACAAGATCTGGGACGACCACGTCGTCCACACCGAGGACGATGGCACGTCCATCCTCTACATCGACCGCCACCTGGTGCACGAGGTCACCAGCCCGCAGGCCTTCGAGGGCCTGCGCCAGGCCGGGCGCAAGGTCTGGCGCACCAGCAGCGTGGTCGCCACGGCCGACCACAACACCCCCACCACCGGCTGGGAGCGCGGCTACGACGGCATCGTCGACCCGATCAGCAAGGAGCAGATCGTCACGCTGGACGCCAACATCCAGGCCAGCGGCGCGGCGGCCTACTTCCCGTTCCTGAACCAGCGCCAGGGCATCGTGCACGTGATCGGCCCCGAGAACGGCGCCACCCTGCCCGGCATGACCGTGGTCTGCGGCGACAGCCACACCAGCACCCACGGCGCCTTCGGCGCGCTGGCGCACGGCATCGGCACCAGCGAGGTCGAGCACGTGCTGGCCACGCAGACCCTGCTGGCCAAGAAGTCGAAGAACATGCTGGTGCGCGTGAACGGCAAGGCGCCCCTGGGCATCACGGCCAAGGACATCGTGCTGGCCATCATTGGCAGGATCGGCACCGCCGGCGGCACTGGCCACACCATCGAGTTCGCCGGCGAGGCGATCCGCGAGCTGTCGATGGAAGGCCGCATGACGGTCTGCAACATGACGATCGAGGCCGGCGCGCGCGCCGGCCTGATCGCGGTCGACGACAAGACCATCGAATACATCAAGGGCCGCCCGATGGCGCCCGGCACCGACCGCGCCACCGGCCGCTTCGTCGGCGGCCCCGAGTGGGACCAGGCCGTCGCCTACTGGCGCACCCTGCACTCGGACGAGGGGGCCCGCTTCGACACCGTGGTCGAGCTCGACGCGAGCCAGATCGTGCCGCAGGTGAGCTGGGGCACGAATCCCGAGATGGTCACCGGCGTCGACGGCCGCGTGCCCGATCCCGACAAGGAAAGGGACGAGAGCAAGCGCCACGCCATGGAGCGCGCCCTGGCCTACATGGGGCTGGAGCCCGGCAAGGCCATGACCGACATCCACATCGACAAGGTCTTCATCGGCAG
>CAYRHV010000146.1:0-5849 GCA_964424045.1 uncultured Ottowia sp.
GCCCCAGCCATTTGCGTGCCGTGGGCGGCGTGACGTCGTAGGCATCGGCGGCAGCAACTGGATTGAGAACCAGATCCGCCCTATCGCCATCGGGCACAACAACTGGCTGTTTGTCGGCAGTCAGCGCGCATGAACGGGCACGACCCCTACGCCGACCTCAAGGACGTGTTGGTCCGGCTGCCCACGCACAGGGCCAGCCAGATCTGTGAGTTGCCGCCTCACCGCTGGCAGCCCGCCCGACCGCCCATCCCCAGCAATCAGACCGCGTGCCTCGGTCAAGATGGGATTGCCGCGTGCTTACGATTCGGTGTCTTGGCGAACCAGGAAATCAGGCCCCAGCGCCCGGCCACAAACTCGCGATCGGCGCCTCCCGCGACACGGCGGATGAAGACTCCTCTGCCCCTGGGCAGCAGCCACTGGTCCCACCAGCGAAGCGGCTGGTCCCGGCCGACGTGCCAGACCTGCTCTATCTCGCGCCCCTCCGGGGTCTCGTAGCGATTGCACATGGAGGCTATTCTGCCGGCATCCAACAGCTCCTCCAGTCACTGGCTTGACGCGGATGACGCAACAGGATGGCTGAATACGTGAGACTGGGGTGCCGCCGAAGCGACCTACAGCGGGAAAAAGTGGCAGCGTTGTCAAAATCAGCATCAGCTACCTAGCCAACGTGAGCTCAGGCGCTGCTGGTACTGTTATGCGGCAGCCTTGGACAGCTTCGAGCAGCTCATGGAGGTCGTGAAGTAGACGACGTGCGATCACTGCCGACTCTGATTGGCGTCAGGTTGCTGAGTGAGCGTGCGGCTCTGCCGAGGCACGCATCAGAGAGCGGAGACGCGACCAGATCAGTCTCCTCTCCGCTGCCCGACACGTCTTTGCGACGGTCTCAGCCCAATTTGGCTGCAAGTGCTGCTGGGTTCGGATGGTAATAGCGTTTGAGCATCTGGAGCGTTCGATGCCCAGTCACTGCGGATAGCTCCAGGACATTCGGCAGCTTCGCTGACAACCGTGTTGCGGCGCAGTGCCGGAGGTCGTGAAAGTGAAAATCTTCCAGGCCCGCTCGATGGCAAGCGCGTTTGAATGCTGCATGCAGAGCAGCTTCTCCGACCGGGAAGACCAGAGCGCTTGGCTCGCCGCCGCCCATGCGCTGCAGGGTCTCCACGGCTCGACGGGACAAGGGGACGGCGCGATCTTCGCCGTTCTTGCTGATTTCCAGCATGGCAACCTGGAGGGTCAGGTCGATGTGTCGCCAGCGCAAGGCCAGCAGTTCGCCGCGTCGCATGGCGGTTTCCGACGCGACGATCACCAACGGTCGCATCAGGGGGTTGCGCCGTCCGCTGGGAGCGAGCTCCCAGAGTAGCCGCGCTTCCTCTTCAGCGGACAGAAGGCGATTCCTTCCTTGAGGCGCTCGCGGCCTGCGAACCAGCGCGCAAGGGTTCGTTGAGGCCGCTCCCCATTCCCGACGGGCGTGATTGATGATGGATGAGAGCATCGCCAGCTCACGAATCACCGTGCCTGCAGCCACCTGCCCCAGCCGCTCGTCCCGCAGTGCCGCGACGTCCGCTGGGGTCAGGGTGGCGAGATTGTGGGAGGCGATGCGGTGACGCCGCAATGCGAGGATCCGGATCACCTCATCCTTGCCGCCGCGCTTCGTGGGACTCACTTCGCGAATGTAGCGGGCCATCAGTTCACGCAGGGGCAGGTCATCGACGCCGCAGTGACTGCGATACGCGCGTCGATCGATCGAGCTCTCCACATCTCGCGCCCAGCGCACGGCCTGTGCCCGTGTGTCGAAGCTGCGAGTCTCTGCCGGGTAGCCCTTGCGCAGGACGCGTGCCTGCCACTTGCCAGCACGCTGTCGAATCGATGCCATACGCTCCCCAGTTGGACAAGCGTTGGACAAAACCCCGTTTTCAGCGCGTTTTCAGCCTTTCACCACCAGCCCCACGGGGGTCGAGATGGAAGCTCTGGCCGTGGCTAAGTGCCTGTCGCGACATAAGTTCCCGACTTGCCGCCGCGCTTCTCCAGCAGGCGCACGCCGGTGATGGTCATGCCGCGGTCCACCGCCTTGCACATGTCGTAGATCGTCAGCAGCGCCACCTGGACCGCCGTCAGGGCTTCCATTTCGACCCCCGTGGGGCCGGTGGTTTCGACCGTGGCGCGGCAGGCCACGGCGCTGGCGCCGGCGGGGCGCAGCTCGAAGTCGAGGGCGACGCGCGACAGCGCCAGCGGATGGCACAGCGGAATCAGCTCGCTGGTCTTCTTGGCCGCCATGATGCCCGCGATGCGCGCCACGCCCAGCACGTCGCCCTTTTTTGCCGTGCCGCCCTCGATCAGCGCCAGCGTCGAGACCTGCATCTCGATGCGGCCCGCTGCCACCGCGACCCGGTGCGTGGCCGGCTTGGCGCCGACGTCCACCATGTGGGCCTGGCCCTGGGCGTCGAAATGGGTCAGCGGCGAGGTCGGGGGCGGTGTGTCGGGCATGGCAAACGGAAACAAGCGGGAGTGAACGTTCGGGCGCAATTGGGCATCATAGGCAGTTCATGTCCATTGCTTCGCCTTTCCTGCGCTTCGCCCGCCGGTCCCAGCCCCTGGTGCTGGCGCTGGCGCTGGCCCTGCTCGGCCTGGCCGCGCCGCCGGTGCCGGCCCAGGTGGCCGCGCCGGGCGCCCTGCCCTCGCTGGGCGATGCCGGCGAGATGACGACGCTGGAGGAGCGCAAGCTGGGCGACGCCATCATCGGCGAGCTCTACCGCGATCCGGACTACATCGACGATGCCATCGTCGGCGACTATGTCGACGGCATCTGGCAGCGCCTGCGCGATGGCGCGCGCGCGCGCGGCGAGCTCACCCCCGAGCTGGACGAGCGCTTTGCCTGGCAGGTGCTGCTGGGGCGCGACCGCACCATCAACGCCTTCGCGCTGCCGGGGGGCTACTTCGGCCTGCACCTGGGCCTGGTCGGCGTGGTGAGCTCGCGCGACGAACTGGCCTCCGTGCTGGCGCACGAGATGAGCCACATCACGCAGCGCCACATCGCGCGCATGATCGGCCAGCAAAGCCGCCAGACGCCGATGCTGCTGGCGGCCATGGTGCTGGGCATGCTGGCGGCGAGCAAGAACCCGCAGGCCGGCGCGGCGCTGTCGGTGGGCGGCCAGGCGGCGCTGATCCAGCAGCAGCTGAATTTCTCGCGCGACATGGAGCGCGAGGCCGACCGCATCGGCTACGGCATCATGACCCAGGCCGGGTTCGCGCCCCAGGGCTTTTCCAGCATGTTCGAGAAGCTGCAGGCCGCTTCGCGCCTGATGGACAACGGCGACTGGCCCTACCTGCGCAGCCACCCGCTCACCACCCAGCGCATCGCCGACATGCAGCAACGCCATCAGGGCCTGCCGCGCGACGCCGGGCCGGAAGATCTGGAGGCCTTGCTGATCGCGGCGCGCGCGCGCGTCTTGTCGCGCCCCGGCGTCGACGTCCTGCGCACCTGGGCCGGCGAGCCGGAGCTGGCCGGCTTTGCCGCGCAGCCGCCGGCACGGCGGGCGGCGGTGCTGTATGCCGCGGCCCTGGCCCAGGCCAGCCTGCGCGAGCTGCCGCGCGCCCAGGCCCTGGCGCGTCAACTGACCGAGCTGGTGGCGCATGATCCGGCGGCGCTGCGCCAGGCGCGCCTGCTGCAGGCCGAGCTGGCGCTGCAGGCGGGGCAGGACCCGGCGGCGCTGGAGCTGCTGGCCGGCGTGGACGGGGCGGCGGCGCCGGCGCGTGCCACCCTGCTGCTGCGGACCCAGGCCGAGATCCGTACCGGCGCGGCGGCCGCAGCGGCCTCGAGCCTGCGCACCTGGGTCAGCGACCATCCGCGCGACGCCGGTGCCTGGCTGGCCCTGGCCCAGGCCGAGCAGGCGCAGGGCCAGGCCCTGCGCGCACTGCGGGCCGAGGGCGAGGCGCGCATGGTCGAGCAGGACTACCAGGGCGCGATCGATCGCTGGCGCGCGGCGCAGGATCTGGCGCACCGGCCGGGCGGCGGGGCCGGCGACCTGATCGAGGCCAGCATCGTCGACGTGCGCCTGCGCGAGGCGCGGGACGCCCTCAAGCAGCGCGAGCTCGAGGAGCAGAAGCGCCGCTGAAGGCGATGCTCAGGCCGAGGGGGTGAGCGTGCGGTCGATCAGCACGCCGAGTGCCGAATACATCAGCGAGCCGAGCAGGGCAGCGCCGAAACCGCGCACGTGGAAGCCGCCGAGCAGGCCCGAGGCGGCCCAGAACATCAGGGCGTTGATGACGAACAGGAACAGGCCCAGCGTGACGAGGCTGATCGGGATCGTCAACACCACCAGCACCGGGCGCAGCAGCGTGTTGAACAGGCCGATCACCAGCGCGGCCACCAGGGCCGAGCCGAAGCTCGCCACCTGCACGCCGCTGTACAGGTAGGCGATCAGCAGCAGCGCACAGGCCAGCAGCAGCCAGCGGACGATGACGATCATGCCCGCAGCTTAACCGGAAACGACGGCTGCTTGCATCGTGCTCAGGCCTGGTTTTCGGGTGGGTGCGGCCGGACGCCGGCGGCGTCGGCCGCCGCGGCGCGACGGCGCCGGACCAGGCGGGCCGCCCCGAGCAAGGCGACGATGCAGACGGCGGCCAGCACCCAGCGCAGCCACGGCAGCGGGCCCAGGGCGCGCAGCAGCAGGGGTTCGGCGGCGATCATGGAGGCGGCGGTGAAGGCCAGCACGGCCGCGCCCAGGTCGATGATGAGGGGGAAGCGCTCCACCAGCCGCAGCACCAGGGTCGAGCCGAAGACCACGATCGGCACGCTGATCAGCAGGCCGATGATGACCAGGTCCATGGCGCCGTGCGCGGCGCCGGCCACGCCCAGCACGTTGTCGATGCCCATCAGGGCGTCGGCGACGACGATGGTCTGCATCGCGCCCCAGAAGGTGCTGGCCGTCGCGCCGTGTCCGGCATCGCTGGTCTCGGTGTCGGCCAGCAGCCGCCAGGCGATCCACAGCAGGCCCAGGCCGCCCAGCGCCATCAGGCCGGGAATGCGCAGCAGCCAGACCACGGCCAGCGTCATCAGCGCGCGCACGCCGATGGCGCCCACCGTGCCCCAGATGATGGCGCGCTTCTGCAGGCGCACCGGCAGGTTGCGCGCGGCCAGGGCGATGACGATGGCGTTGTCGCCGGCCAGCACGAGGTCGATCAGGATGATGGCCGCCAGCGCGGACCACCAGGGGGCGGACATGAACTCCATCGGGAGCAGCTCCAGTTTGCAGGGTCGAGGGGCAATCCCGCAGGGACGGGCCTGATCGAGCCGTGGGCTGGCTGCCGTGCGTCGGCGATGGACTTGCAGCAAGACCGCGTGGCTTCGATCAAACACGCCCCGGGCGGGGGCTTGATCGAAGGTCTTGCTCGATCGCAGGCCAGCCTGCGATCCGCCGTCCCGGAAGCGCCTGGATGCCGGGCATCCGCGCCACGTGTTGACGAGACGGCGATGCCGCGCTGGGTGGCGGGTGTTGACACCTGCCGCGCGGCCAGGGAGCTACTCCCCTTCAACAACCTTTGATTAGAACATGCGGCGTCGAATCGTGCAAGAAAGCAAGGCGAGCCTGTGGCATCCCGCACAATGGCAGCCCGCTTCCGGAGTCCTCCCATGATCCACGTCCTTGCCTTCATCACCGCCAAGCCCGGCCTGCGCGCCCGGGTGCTGGAAGCCCTTGCCGCCAATCGCCCGGCGGTGCTGGCCGAGCAGGGCTGCATCGAATACCAGGCCACCGTCGACGCCGCCGGCCTGCCGGCGTCGAAGGACAGCCTGGGTGATGACAGCTTCGTCGTGGTCCAGTGTAGTGTTTCGCCCTGACAGGCACTTATAGAAG
>CAYRHV010000147.1:0-5848 GCA_964424045.1 uncultured Ottowia sp.
CGCTGTAGAGCTGCGCCGCCAGCGTCTTGTTGGGCGCGAACACGATCGCCGGCCGGCCCAGGCGCGCGATCACGTTGGCCATGGTGAAGGTCTTGCCCGAGCCGGTCACGCCCAGCAGGGTCTGGAAGGCCTCGCCATCCTGCACGCCCTCGACCAGCTGGGCGATCGCCGTCGGCTGGTCGCCGGCTGGCGGATAGGGCTGGAACAGCTGGAACGGCGAGTCCGGAAAGCTGACGAAGCGCCCACCCGGGGTCTCGGCCGGGACGGGCACCGGGCCGGCGCCGGGGCGAACCTTGACGGAAGAAGAGGACATGGTGCTGCAGGAATCGGAAGCCGATGGCAGGGGCAACCGTTCAGGTTAACCGATCGTCGCCGTCATCGCACGCGGCTGCGGCCCTGTCGATGGCCTCAGACGCCCGTCGCCAGCCGCGCCATGACGACGATGATCGCCACCTGCATCAGGCCCTGGCTCGCCACGACGCTGTAGAAGCGGCTCATCATGCGGCCGATGCGGGCGGCGTCGGGTGCGGGCTTCTGCAGTTCCAGGCAGACGCGCAAGCTGGTCGGCAGCAGGTAACCCAGGCCCTGGATGGTCATCAGGGTGACCAGCACCAGTGCCGCCACGATCCAGCCGATCTCGGGCCAGGGCATGCCGGTGTAGCCCAGGCGCACGGCCAAGAACCAGCCAGCGGTGCTGGTGATGATGGACAGGGTCGGCAGCAGGAACAGGGTCACCGGCGTGAGCCGGGTCAGGATCTCCTTGCGCACGTGCACGTCGACCCGGCGCAGGATCGGACCGATGACGAAGCCCATGAACAGGTCGATGCCGGTCCACAGCACGCCGGCCATGACGTGTACCCAGTTCAGGAACCAGTTGCTGCCCCAGAGGATGGCGACCCCCATCACCAGCAGCGCGGCGCCGGCATACCAGAGGTAGTGCCAGCGGAGCAGGCCGCGCCGCGGCTGCCCGGGGTCCAACGTTGCCGTCATGCTGCACCTCGCCCGAGGAACACCCGCCCCACTCTACGCCAGCCGCGTGCGCCCGACCAGCCCGGTCGCACCCCAGGACCGATTCGACCGGCTCGGGGCAGCGCTGAACCAGTCGTCGCCTTAGAATTTCCCTGCTACCCCTGCTTCCGGAAGGCTCCCATGTCCCTCTTTTCAGCCGTCGAACTGGCGCCACGCGACCCGATCCTGGGCCTGAACGAGCAATTCGCCGCCGACCCCAACCCGCGCAAGGTCAACCTGGGCGTGGGCGTCTACCTGGACGAGAGCGGCAAACTGCCCCTGCTGAAATGCGTGCAGGCCGCAGAGCAGGCGCTGATGGCCACGCCCAAGCCGCGCGGCTACCTGCCGATCGACGGCATCCCGGCCTACGACAGCGCGGTCAAGGGCCTGGTGTTCGGCGCCGACTCCGAGCCGGTGCGCGCCGGCCGCGTCGCCACCGTGCAGGGCCTGGGCGGCACCGGCGCACTGAAGATCGGCGCCGACTTCCTGAAGCGCCTCACGCCCGGGGCGGGCGTGCTGATCTCCGACCCGAGCTGGGAAAATCATCGCGCCCTGTTCACCCAGGCCGGCTTCACGGTCGGCACCTACCGCTACTACGACGCCGCGCAGCGCGGCCTCGATGCCGCGGGCATGCTGGCCGATCTGCAGGCCGCCGCCCCCGGCACCATCGTGGTGCTGCACGCCTGCTGCCACAACCCGACCGGCTATGACCTGACGCCGGCGCAGTGGGATCCGGTCATCGAGACCATCAAGGCGCGGCGCCTGACGCCCTTCCTCGACATGGCCTACCAGGGCTTCGGCAGCGGCATCGCCGAGGATGGCGCGGTGGTCGGCAAGTTCGCCGCCGCAGGCCTGAACTTCTTCATCTCGACCTCGTTCTCCAAGAGCTTCAGCCTCTACGGCGAGCGCGTGGGCGCCCTGTCGGTGCTGTGCACGGACGCCGACGAGGCGGCGCGCGTGCTGTCGCAGCTGAAGATCATGATCCGCACCAACTACAGCAACCCGCCGACCCATGGCGGCTCGGTCGTGGCCACGGTGCTGCACGACCCCGCCCTGCGGGCCCAGTGGGAGAGCGAACTGGCCAACATGCGCCAGCGCATCAAGACCATGCGCGGCAAGCTGGTGGCCGGCCTGGCGGCCGCAGGCGTGCCGCAGGACATGGATTTCATCACCGAGCAGATCGGCATGTTCAGCTACTCGGGCCTGGGCAAGGCGCAGATGCAGCGCCTGCGCAGCGAGTTCGGCGTCTACGGCACGGACAGCGGCCGCCTGTGCGTGGCGGCGCTGAACGAGGGCAACATCGACTACGTGTGCCAGTCGATTGCTGCCGTCATGTGACCAACCCCCGCCATCCCGATTGACAGCCGCGCCGCCGCGCGGCTTTTTCGTGGCGCGCTGCGTCAGAAATCGTCGCTGCTGCCGCGAGCCAGGCTCTCGAAGCGCGTCAGGTGCTTGAGGAAGGTCAGGTTCACCGTGCCGGTGGGGCCGTTGCGCTGCTTGCCGATGATGATCTCGGCCACGCCGGGCTCGCGCGAGTCCTTGTTGTAGTAGTCGTCGCGATAGATGAACATGATGATGTCGGCGTCCTGCTCGATGGCGCCGGACTCGCGCAGGTCGCTCATCATGGGCCGCTTGTCGGTGCGCTGCTCGACGCCGCGATTCAGCTGCGAGAGCGCGATCACCGGGCACTGCAGCTCCTTGGCCAGGGCCTTGAGGCCGCGCGAGATCTCGCCCAGCTCGGTGGCGCGGTTCTCGTCGTTGCTGCTGCTGCCGCTCATGAGCTGCAGGTAGTCGACCACGATCAGGCCCAGCTTGCCGCACTGGCGCGCCAGGCGGCGCGCGCTGGCGCGCAGCTCGGCCGGCGTCAGGCCCGGCGTCTCGTCGATGTGCAGGCTGACGTTGCGCAGGCGCTCGACGGCCTCGGTCAGGCGCGGCCATTCCTCGTCGCTGAGCTTGCCGGTGCGCAGGCGCCCCTGGTCGATGCGGCCGATCGAGCCGACGATGCGCACCGCCAGCTGGGCCGCGCCCATCTCCATCGAGAACACCGCCACCGGCAGGCCCTCGTTCAGCGCCACGTGCTCGGCGATGTTGATCGCAAACGCGGTCTTGCCCATCGACGGACGCGCCGCCAGCACGATCAGGTCGCCGGCCTGCAGGCCGGCGGTCCAGCGGTCCAGGTCGTGGAAGCCGGTCGGCACGCCGGTGATGTCGTTCGGGTTGTCGGCCATCTCCTGGACGCGATCGACCAGCTGCATGACCAGGCTTTCCATGCCCTGGAAGCCCTGCTTCATGCGCGAGCTCTGCTCGCCGATCTTGAAGATCCGGCTCTCGGCGTCGTCCAGGATGCGCGCCACCGGCTTGCCCTGCGGGTTGAAGGCGCTGGTGGCAATCTCGTCGCTGGCACTCACCAGCTGGCGCAGGATCGAGCGCTCGCGCACGATCTCGGCATAGCGCCGGATGTTGGCGGCGCTGGGCACGTATTGCGCCAGTGCATTGAGGTAGGCCAGGCCGCCCACCTCCTCGTCCTTGCCCTGGCGCCGCAGCTCCTCGTGCACCGTGATGACGTCGGCCGGCTTGCCCTCGCCCACCAGCTTGCCGACGACGGCATACACGAGGCGGTGCTCGTAGCGGTAGAAGTCGATTTCGGTCAGCACATCGCCGACCCGGTCCCAGGCGCTGTTGTCGAGCAGCAGGCCGCTCAGGACGCTGGACTCCGCCTCCATCGAGTGCGGCGGAATGCGCAGCTGGTTGATCTGGGGATCGACCGGCAGGTCGACGCCGTAGCTGGCGTAGTCAGGATCGAAAACGGTGGACATGGGCAATGACAGGAACGACAGCGGCAATGCTACGACGCCGGGGCCCGGCTGTCACCGCAAAAGCCTGTGGACAAGCTGTCCACAGGCCGTGGGGATCGGGCGCGAGCCTGTGGACGAAGGGGCCGCGAAAAAGCCGCCCGCAGGCGGCTTGGCGCGGCGTGGCCGAGGTTCAGGCGGTTTCGCCGTAGACCGAGACTGAAATCTCGGCCGCCACGTCCGTGTGCAAGGTCACCGTGACCGTGGAGTCGCCCACGGTCTTGATCGGGCCGCCGGGCATCTGCACTTGGCCCTTGTGCACGTCAAAGCCCTGCCGCTTGAGCTCGTCGGCGATGTCGTGGTTGGTGACCGAGCCGAACAGGCGGCCGTCCACGCCGGCCTTCTGCGTCAGCTTGATGGCGTGGCCGGACAGCTGCTCGCTCAACGCCTGGGCGGCGGCAAGCTTGTCGGCGGCGTGCTTCTCGAGCTCGGCGCGGCGCGCCTCGAACTCGGCCTTGGCGGCGGCCGTGGCGCGGCGCGCCTGGCCGGTCGGGATCAGGAAGTTGCGGGCGTAGCCGTCCTTGACCCTGACCACGTCACCCAGCACCCCCAGGTTGACGACCTTGTCCAGAAGAATGACTTCCATGGTGTGGCCTCCTCAGACCCGGTGCTGGTCGGTGTAGGGCAACAGCGCCAGGAAGCGAGCCCGCTTGATGGCGGTGTTGAGCTGGCGCTGGTAGATCGCGCGCGTGCCGGTCAGGCGCGCCGGCACGATCTTGCCGTTCTCGCTGATGAAGTCGCGCAGGGTGTCGATGTCCTTGTAGTCGATTTCCTCGACGCCGGCGACGGTGAAGCGGCAGAAGCGCTTGCGCTTGAACAGCAGCGACTGGCTGCTGCGGCGTGTGCGCCGATCCTTGCCGAATTTCTTGTACGTGGCCATTCAAAAGCCTCCTTCAAACTGATCCTGTTGAAAATCCTGGATGTGGAACACCACCTGCCGGCCGCGCTGCGGACTGGCCAGAAAGCCGCTGAAGCACCACTGCGAGCCGATGGCCTGTGTCGCCAGCCGCTCGGCCAGCGTGCCCAGTGCCAGCGCCTTCAGCACCAGCCGCACCTTGCGCGCCCGGCCCAGCTGCTCGACCTCGGACTCGTGTTCCAGCTGGACATCGAGCGCCGGCAGGCCGGCCGGGGTATGGCGCAGGACGCCGGCTTCGACGACGCGCGCAGTCAGGCGAACCTGGTTCACTGCGCGCGAGTTCGCCGCGGCGGCATGCTCAGTTGTCCGCCTCCGCCTGCTGGGCCTTGCGGGCTTCCTCGCGCTCGACGCTCTTCATCATCACCGAAGGCGCGGTATCGGCCTGCTTGCGCTGCACCGTCAGGTGGCGCAAGACAGCGTCGTTGAAGCGGAAGGCGTGCTCCAGCTCGGCCATCACGGCCTGATCGGCCTCGATGTTCAGGCACAGGTAGTGCGCCTTGGCCAGCTTGTTGATCTGGTAGGCCAGCTGACGGCGCCCCCAGTCCTCGACCCGGTGCACCTTGCCACCGCCGCCGGTGACCATGCCCTTGTAGCGCTCGAGCATGGCGGGCACCTGCTCGCTCTGATCCGGGTGGATCAGCAGGATGATCTCGTAGTGACGCATTCAGACTCCTTGTGGATCTTGGCCTGGGCGCCCCTCACAACAGCGGGACCGGACAGGCCGATGGGTTGCAGCCGCCCCCGGCGTCGATCGGGGTGCGACAAGGAAACCGGAAATTATAACGAAAATGCCGGGCCCGCGGCCCGGCCGAGCTCGCTGCTACTTCAGCGAAGCCAGCCGTTCGCGCCCGGCCTGGGCCGCCTCGGACTGCGGATAGGTCTTGGCCAGCGACTCCAGCGTGGCGCGCGCCGCGCTGGTTTCCTTCAGCTCGATCTGGCAATTGGCAATCGACAGCAGGGCCTCGGGTGCCCTGGAATGGTTAGGCGCCGCGGCCAGCAGGGAGCGGAAGTTGGTGATCGCCTCCTTGTAGTTGCGCGTCGCGTACTGGGCATTGCCGAGCCAGAACAGCGC
>CAYRHV010000148.1:0-5816 GCA_964424045.1 uncultured Ottowia sp.
CGGCAGCCCCCTCGGGGGGCAGCGCACCTCGCGCAGCGGGGGAGCGTGGGGGCACATCCGAGCCGCCGCCGGGCCGCCCCAAGGCGGCGAGCGCCCCCTCGGGGGGCAGCGCACCTCGCGCAGCGGGGGAGCGTGGGGGCACCGTTACAGCCATGTCCCCCATGACGAAGTCCACCGGCAGCAGGTCCTTGTGCATGATCGGCTGCTCACGCTCGGTGTCGCTGACCGTCACCAGTTCGCGGATCGGCACCGCCGCCCCGCCCTGCGCACGCACCGTGAGCTGCAGCAGCGCATCCACGCTGCCCTGCAGCTCGGACGCCAGCTGCACCAGCGCCGGCACGGCGTAGCGGCTGCCGTCGTGCAGATACGTGGCGGCGTCGCCCGCCAGCCCCATGCGCAGCGTGCTGGCGATCGCCTGCTGCGTCACGCCCAGCTGCGCCGCCTTGCTGCGGTCCACCAGCAGCACGGTGCGCGGCGCGCTGGCGATGGTGGTGTCGTCGACATCGACCACGCCCGCCGTGCCCTCGAACACCTGGCGCACCGCGCGCACCACGGCGCGACGACCTTCGGCATCCGGGCCGTAGATCTCGGCCACGATCGGCGACATCACCGGCGGGCCCGGCGGCACCTCGACCACCTTGACGTTGGCGCCGAAGCGGGCGCCGATCTCCTGCAGCGCCGGGCGCTCGCGCATGGCGATGGCGTGGCTCTGGTCCTTGCGCTTGGACTTGTCGACCAGGTTGACCTGGATGTCGCCCACCTCGCCGCCGGCGCGCAGGTAATACTGGCGCACCAGGCCGTTGAAGTTGATCGGCGCGGCGGTGCCGGCATAGGCCTGGAAGTCGGTCACCTCGGGTACGGTGGCCAGGTGCGCGCCCAGCGCCTGCAGCGCCGCCGCGGTGCGCTCCACCGGCGTGCCGGCCGGCATGTCGACCACCACCTGGAACTCGCTCTTGTTGTCGAACGGCAGCATCTTCAGCACCACCGCGCCCAGCACCGGCAGCAGCACCGAGACCGCGATCAGCCCCGCCACCACCAGCCCCAGCAGGCCGCGGTTGCGGCCGCCGCGCCGCTCGTCGAGCAGCGGGCGGAAGATGCGCTCGAACAGCGGCGCGAGCCAGCGCCCCAGGCCGTGCCCGGCTGCCTTGCCGTCATCCTCCTGGTGCGTCGCCTTCATCCACAGCCGCGCCAGCCAGGGCGTGACGGTGAAGGCGATCGCCAGCGACAGCAGCATGCCCATGCTGGCGTTGATCGGGATCGGGCTCATGTAGGGCCCCATCAGCCCGGTCACGAAGGCCATCGGCAGCAGCGCTGCGATCACCGTGAAGGTCGCCAGGATGGTCGGGCCGCCGACTTCGTCGACCGCGCCCGGGATGATCTCGGCCAGGGGCCGGCCCGGATACAGGCCCTGGTGGCGGTGGATGTTCTCCACCACCACGATGGCGTCGTCGACCAGGATGCCGATCGAGAAGATCAGCGCGAACAGCGACACGCGGTTCAGCGTGAAGCCCCAGGCCCAGGACGCGAACAGCGTCACCGTCAGCGTCAGGATCACCGCCGTGCCGACGATCGCCGCCTCGCGCCGCCCGAGCGCGATGAACACCAGCGCCACCACCGACAGCGTGGCAAACAGCAGCTTCTGGATCAACGTCATCGCCTTGTCGTTGGCGGTGGCGCCGTAGTTGCGCGTCTCGCTCACCTGCACGTCGGCCGGGATCACGGTATTGCGCAGATCGGCCACGCGCGCCATCACGGCGTCGGCCACGTCGATGGCGTTCTCGCCCGGCTTCTTGGTCACCGCCAGCGTCACCGCCGGCTGCTCGACCAGGGTGCGCTGGCCATCGGCCTGCCGCACCTGGCCGTGCCACACGGTGCGCAGCGCGGGCGGCGCGCCGTCGCGCACCGTGGCCACCTCGCGCAGGTAGACCGGCTTGCCGGCGCGCACCGCCAGCACCAGGTCCGCCACGTCCTGCGCGCTGGTCAGGTAGGGCCCGGTCTCCAGCGCGATGGCCTGGTTGCCGGCCAGCAGGTCGCCCAGCGGCAGGCCCATGTTGGCCGCCTGCAGCGCGCCGCGCAGCTCGTGCAGCGTCAGGCCGCTGGCGGCCAGCCGGGCCGGGTCGACCTCGACCATCACCGCGCGCCCCGGCCCGCCGATGGTGGCGACCTCGCGCGTGCCCGGCACGCGCTTGAGCTCGGCCTCGATGCTGTGCGCCACGCGCTCCAGGTCCAGCGACCCGGTGTCGGCACGCGCGCTGTGCAGCGTCAGCGCCACGATCGGCACGTCGTCCACGCCCTTGGGCTTGATGATCGGCTGGCCCACGCCCAGGCCCTGGGGCAGCCAGTCGGCATTCGCGCCCACCGCGTCATACAGGCGCACCACCGCGGTCTGGCGCGGCACGCCGACCTCGAACTGCACCGTCAGCACCGCCACGCCCGGGCGCGACACGCTCATCACGTGCTCGACGCCGCTCATCTGCGCCAGCACCTGCTCGCCCGGCGAGGCCACCATGGCCTCGACGTCGCGCGCACTCGCACCCGGGAAGGGCACGATCACGTTGGCCATGGTGACGTCGATCTGCGGCTCTTCCTCGCGCGGCGTCACCAGCAGCGCGAACACCCCGAGCAGGAAGGCCACCAGCGCCAGCAGCGGCGTGATCTGCGCCGCCTCGAAATACGCGGCGATGCGGCCCGAGATGCCCAGGCGCGCGCCGTCGGCCGGCTCGTGTCGTGGCGTCTGCGCGGTCACGTCGGTCATCCTCGTATTCACTGGGCCACCGCGGCCTGCACCGCCGCGCGTGTGGCCGCGGCCGGATCGGTCACGACCGGCTCACCCGCGTCCAGGCCCGACAGCACCTCGACCTCGCTGCCCTGCACCGGACCCAGGCGCACCTGGCGCAGCTGCGGCCGCTGCTGCGCGTCCAGCACGTAGACGGCGGTCACCTCGGCGCGCCGCACCACGGCGCTGGCCGGCACGTAGACGCGCTGCGGCCCGCCGGCACCCGCACCCGCCAATTGCAGGCGCGCGAACTGGCCCGGCACCGCGCGGCTGCCCGCGGGCAGCACCGCGCGCACCTCCTGCGTCAGCGAGCGCGCGTCCACCGTCGGCAGCACCTGCACGCTGGCGGGCACCAGCTCGGCCTCGCTGCCGGCCAGCAAGATCCGCACATTGCTGATGCTGCCCCCCAGCACGCTGGCCGGCACGTGGGCGCTGACGCGCAGCGCCGCCGGGTCGTACACCGTGAGCAGCGGGCGCCCCGGCATCGCCATGTCGCCCTGCTCCACCGCCAGCTGCGCCACCACGCCGTCGAACGGCGCGCGCAGCACGTGGAAGGCGGTCTGCGTGCGCGCCGCGCTGGCCTGCGACGACAGCGCCTTCACCTGCGCCTGGGCCGCGCGGTGCTGGCTCTCGGCCTGCTCCAGCGCCCCCTGGCTGATGTATTTCCTGGCCGCCAACTCGCGCCGGCGCGCCAGCTCGCTGCGCGCCACGTCGAGCTGCGCCTGCGCCGCCGCCACCTGGGCGCCGCTGGCGGCGGCCGCCTGCTCGGCCGCGCGTGCGTCGATGCGCAGCAGCACCTGGCCGGCGCGCACGGTGTCGCCGGCGCGCACGTTCAGCTCGATCACGCTGCCCGGCACCTGAGCCGCCAGCTCGGCCTGACGCAGCGCCTGCACCTCGCCGTCGAACGACGCCGCGGCTGCCGCGTCGCCGGCCCGCACGGCCGCCACGGGCAGCTCGCCGGCCCACGTCAGGCTGGTCCAGAAGGCGCCGCCCAGCACCAGCAGGGCAGTCGCCAGCACGGCGCGACGCCCGTGCATCCCGTGGCCGGCATGCAACAGGAGGGTTCTCATGGCTTGGCTTTTTCTCGGCATGCGTCTATTATTTGCGTAATCATGCAAATACGCAATAGCGCAAAAACAACAAGGTCTTTGGAAGCCGATAGACTGGCGCCAAAGTCCGTCCATCAGGGGTGCCTGTTGCTGAATCCGCTGACCGATCTGCCGCCTGCCGCGCTGGAGCAAGTGGCGCACTACTTCCGCACGCTGTCGGAACCGACGCGCCTGCGCATCCTCAACGTGCTCGGCACGGGCGAACTCAGTGTCGGCGAGATCGCCGAGCAGGTGGACTCCAGCGTCGCCAACGTCTCGCGCCACCTGTCGCAAATGGCGCGTCACGGCCTGGTGGCACGCCAGCACCGCGGCAACAGCGTGCTCTACCGCATTTCCGACCCGTCGGTGCACGAGCTGTGCGAACTGGTGTGCGGCAGCATTGCGCGCCGCTTCGACCAGGCCGCCAGCGCGCGCGCCGCCTTCACGCGTCCGCCGGCCCGCACGTCGCGTCGCACGCCAGCCGGCTGAGACACGGCGCCCGCCAGCGCCGCCACCACCCGGCGCACCCGGACTCAGGAAGCCGCCGGCTCCGGCTTGCGCACCACCAGCGTGGTGATCTTGCTGTGCGCCAGCACGCTCTGCGTGACGCTGCCCAGCACCAGGCGCTCCAGCCCGCGGCGGCCATGTGAGCCGATCACGATCAGGTCGGCGCCCACAGCGTCGGCCGCCTCCATGATGCCGCGCCAGATCGCGTGCGACTCGACCACGCGCGTGTCGCCCTGCACGCCGCCGGCCTTCACGCGCTCGGCGGCGCCGTCCAGCGCCGCTCGCGCCTCGGCCCGTGCTGCGTTCAGATACTGGTCCTGCCCATAGGCAAACTCCGCCCCCACGCCCGTGAAAGGGTAAGGGTCGATGACGTAGACCACCGACAACGGGCAACCGAATGCCTTGGCCAGCCCGATCGCCTTGTCGATTGCGGCCATCGACGTCTCGGAACCATCGACGGGCGCCAGAATGTGCTTGAACATGGCTTGCTCCTTTCCAGTCACTGGATTCATTCTCTACCCCCGAGCTTCGACCTTGCCATGATGCAAGTCAAATTTGCAACTCAAACCGGCGATTCCGGCCCGGTCGTGATCCAGGCGCACAGCGGGCCTCCGGCCATCCCGGCCGCTTGCGCATAATCCGGGCCAGCGAGCGCCCGCACCGGCGGCGCCCTCGCCTCCGAGACCCCGTTTTCATGAAGGCCTTCCCATCGCCCCTGCGCGCCACGCGGCCACCCAATCGGTGGCCCGCGCCGGGCGTCAGCGAGCGGCGACCGCCCGCGCGCCATCCGGGACGCCAGGCACTGCCAGCGGCGGCCCCGACACCGTGGCCGGCCTGCTGATCGGCCTGGCGCTGGCGGTCGCGCTGGCCCTGCGGCCGTGGCGGCAACTGGCCGACGGTGCCCTGCTCTCGCCCCTGCTGGCGGCACTGGTCATCACCCCCTGGCTCTGGGCCCTGCCCTGGCTGCAGCCGATGCCGATGCGGCTGCAGCTGTCCGGCGCCTGCCTCATCACCCTGTTGCTGGGCTGGCCGCTGGCGGTGCCCGTGCTGTGCCTCATCGGCCTGGCCGCCGGCCTGATCGCCTCGCTCAGCCTGGCGCAACAGCTCGAGCTGACGCTGTGGCTGGGCCTCGTCCCGGCCACCCTGGCCATGGGGCTCGGCCTGGTGCTGCGGCGCTGGCTGCCGCACAACCCCTTCGTCTACATCCTCGGGCGCGGCTTCCTGGGCACCGTCGCCTGCCTGATGATCACCGCCCTGCTCGCCCACTGGGCCGGCCGCCCCGCACCCACGGGCACCGAGCCCGAGCTGGCCTGGGTCGCACGCTGGCTGCTGGCCTGGGGCGACGCCGTCCTCACCGGCATGATGGCCGCCATCTGTGTCGCCTACCGGCCGCACTGGCTTGCCACCTGGTCCGACCGCATCTACATCGCGCCGCCGCCCGGCCC
>CAYRHV010000149.1:0-5742 GCA_964424045.1 uncultured Ottowia sp.
GTCAAACTTCTACTGCCTCCCCGGCAGAGCCGGGGGGCCTCCCTTGGTAGCTAGAACGACGGGATGTGCTGGACCGTATCCGCCTGGGCGATATCGGTATCGTGCTAGTCTCGCCGGAGCAGTTCCGCAGCCGGACCTTCGTCGAGGCCATCCGCCTGCGCGAGATCGCGACGTGGGTGTTCGACGAAGCCCATTGCCTGTCCAAGTGGGGGCATGATTTCCGCACGGACTACCTCTACGTCTCCCGTTTCATCCGAGAGCACTTCCCGGGCCAGGCGCCGATCGCCTGCTTCACCGCCACGGCCAAGCCCGATGTCATCGAGGACCTGTGCCTCCACTTCCAGCAAAACCTGCAGCTCCGGCTGACGACGTTCCTGGGTGGTCACGAGCGAAAAAACCTGTCCTATGCGGTAGTGCCCGCGACTGGTGGGGAGAAACCGCAGCGCATCGTGGATCTGCTCCGTGACGGCTTGCGCCGGGAAGACGCGGCCGTGATCTTCTGTGCCACCCGCAAGAATGCCGAGACCATCGCCCAGATCGTCGCACAACAAGGCATCCGATGCGCCTGCTACCACGGAGGACTCACCGCCGATCTGCGCAAGGAAACCCAGCGCCGCTTTCTAGAGGGCGAACTCCAAGTCATCGCGGCCACCAACGCCTTTGGGATGGGAGTCGACAAGCCCAACGTCCGCTTGGTCATTCACGCCGAAATCCCCGGCTCCCTGGAGAACTATCTGCAGGAAGCGGGCCGGGCCGGCCGCGACGGCGAAGAAGCGCGTTGCATCCTGCTATTTGATCCTCAGGATGTGGAAACCCAGTTCCGCCTCTCGTCTCGATCCCAGCTGTCACCACGCGACTTCACCGGCCTGCTGCGTGCCTTGCGCGGCCAGGCCAGGAAGCTGGGCAAGCGCGAAATCGTCGTCTCGGCAAAGGAACTCCTGGCGCAAAGCTTCGGCACGAGCATCGACGTCGACGCGCCCGACGCGTCCACCAAGGTCACGACCGCGATTGCCTGGCTCGAGCGCCATGGCTTCCTGAAACGCAACGAAAACGCCACCAGAGTGTTCCCGGCGAGCCTGCGGGTGACCTCGTTGCAGGAGGCCAAGGTGCGCATCGAGAAAGCCGACCTGAAAGACTCCGCATGGCAACGGCTCATTGCGGTGGTCACGGCACTGTTCCGCTCGGAGACTCCAGAAGGGCTGAGCACGGACGAGCTGATGCTCAACGCCGGAATCCCGCCCGAAGAATGCTTTCGTGTCGTCCACCAACTGGCCGACCTCGACATCCTAGTCAACGACCTCGGGCTCACGGTGCGCCTCGTGCGTGGCGTGGGGGGAGCCTCCACCTCTCGCCTGGAATTGCTGAGCGCCATAGAGCAGGAGCTCCTGGAACTGATGTCCGAGCAAGCGCCCGATGCCGACCAGGACGAGGCCCAGCAACACCTGAATCTGCGAGCGGTCTGCACCGAACTGCGCCAGCGTCTGAAGCTGAACGACGGGAAGACCCAAATCGATCCGACACAGCTGCGTGCCTGCCTGCGCTCCATGGCGAATGGCTTCGGTTCCGGCAATGACAAGCGCAGCATGATCGACCTGCGGTCGCTGGGCGACGACACCCTGCGCGTCACGCTGCGCCGACCCTGGCCCCAGATCCGTCGGATCTGCGAACGGCGCCGTGCCGTCGCCAAGGTCACCCTGAACCGGCTCCTGGCCGAAATTCCCGATGGCATTAAAGGCGCATGCCTAGTGGAATGCAAGGCCCAGGCCCTGATCGATGCTCTCGACAACGACCTGGCGCTGAAAACCTGGCTGCGTGAGCCGGCGATCGCGCTCGAGCATGCACTCCTGTACCTGCACCAGACGCGGGTGCTCGAGCTGGACAAGGGGCGCTCCGTCTTCCGCTCGGCGATGACCATCGAGATGGAAGAGGACACCTCCAGGCGCTTCAATCAAGCGGCCTTTGCGCCACTGGAGGAGTTCTACAAGGAGCGCACGCTGCAGACCCACGTCATGCACGAATATGCCACGCTCGGTGTGGAGGATCCGAAAAGAGCAGCGGCCCTAGTCAAGGCCTACTTCACCCTGCCACACAAGCAGTTCATCAGGGAATTCTTCCGGGGACGGATGGACCTGCTGGAACGCAAGACCACGGATGAGTCCTATCGTCGCATCGTCGGCGACCTGCGCCACCCGGTCCAGGAGGCGTTGGTGACCCAGCCAAGAACAGGCAACCACCTGGTACTTGCCGGTCCCGGATCCGGCAAGACGCGGGTGATCGTGCACCGCATTGCCTATCTGCTGCGCGTGCTGCGCGTACAGCCCGGGCGCATCATCGCGCTCGCCTACAACCGCGGCGCGGCGATCCAGCTGCGGCGGCGCCTGCTGGCCCTGGCCGGAGACGATGCGCGAGGCGTCCTGGTGATGACCTACCACGCCATGGCACTGCGCCTGACGGGCACCAGCCTCGCGGGAGCCGAACGGACCGCTGCCAGCATCGACTTCAGGAAGATACTGCAGGATGCCATCGATCTGCTTGAAGGCAACAGTTCAGCCCTGATCGACGCGGACGACATCCGCGACCGGCTGCTGCAAGGCTATGAGTACATCTTCGTCGACGAATACCAGGATATCGACGAGCAGCAATACGCTCTCGTCAGTGCTCTGGCGGGTCGCCGACGCGCCGACGCGGACACCAAGCTGAGCATCATGGCCGTTGGCGACGACGACCAGAACATCTACTCCTTCAAGGGCGCGAACATCGAGTTCATCCGGCGTTTCCGGACCGACTACGAAGGTGATCTGACCTACCTGGTCGAGAATTTCCGCTCGACCCAGAACATCATCGCGGCGGCCAACCACGTGATCCAGCGCAGTGCCAACCGGATGAAAATCGATCACCCGATCCGTATCGACACCCGGCGCAAGGACGATCTCCCCGGAGGTCGGTGGAGCCGGATCGACCCGGAGAGCCACGGCGCAGTGCGGCTGATCACCAGCCCGGCCCAATCCAACCTCCAGGCCCAGGTGGTCCATGCGGAAATCCAGCGCATCCGGCGCATCGACCCGACGGTCAAGCTGTCGGAGATCGCGGTCCTGTGCCGCACGCACGCGCCACTGGAAAGGATGAGGGCTCTTTGCGACATCGAGGCCCTGCCATGCGAGCTCACCGGCCCGGAGGCAGCCAAGGGCGAGATTCCACTGATGCGGACCCGAGAAGGCCGGGCTCTGGCCCAGGCACTGCGGCGACGCCAGTTGCGCATGCTCCGCCTCGATGCGCTGCACAGGTACCTGACCCGACAACGACACGCCCACCCCCGGAATCCCGCCTTTCAGGACTTGCTGGAGATCGTCGAGGACATCGCCGCAACGCCCCATGCAAACCTCGTTCCCGCGGCCGAGGCGCTCGATCTTTTCTACGAGGCGGCGGGGGAAATGCGGCGGGACGGGCGGAGCAATGCCATCAAGCTGATGACGGCACATGCCGCCAAGGGCCTGGAATTCGATCACGTCATCGTGCTGGACTGCGCCGACTGGCGCTGGGATCAGGAGGACGAGCGCCGCCTTCTGTACGTGGCCATGACGCGAGCCCGCCAAACGCTGACCCTGATGCGCGCAGAGGGCGGGCGCAACCCCTATCTCATGGACCTCGGGACCGTCGAGGGCGTGCAGGACCAGCTGCCAGCGGTGCGCCCACAACACCGCACGGAACTCGAGCGCCGCTACGTCATGCTGGGCCCAGCCAACATGGACCTCGGGTTTTCCGGCCGCAAGCCGCCGTCATCCCCAATCCATCGCGCGATCGCAGCGCTGCAGGCGGGGGATCCGGTTTCGGTCAAGGGAAGGTACGTCCACTCACACGCAGGCTTGGTTGTTGGTCGCCTGGCCATGAGCGTGAACGAGGCCCCCCTCCAGGAAGGACTCGCCTCCATCGCGGCCGTGATGGTCCGCACCCGGCTTCAGACACCCGAGGCGTACCAGGCTTCGTTGCAGTCGGAGCATTGGGAGATCCCGCTCGTGGAAGTCGTCCTCCTCCCAGCTAAAGAAACTGGTGGACAAAGGGTCGAGCATGTGTCGCAGAGTGGTTGATTCGCGCAGGCAGGCGACCGCCTGACTCACCACCTCAGGAGAAGTTCAGTGCATTTGATCTGCCGACGCGCGCGTTCGACGGATCGTGCAGGCACCTCGTGCGACAAGGTAATCGACGCGCCGACGGATCGGCACCGCGATTGCCGACAATAGCGGACTGCCGACGCCGCCCGCGTGCCCACCACCGATGTCCAGCAACGCCCCCGACCTCTCCGCCCACACGCCCATGATGGCGCAGTACCTGCGCCTGAAGGCCGACTTCCCGGACACCCTGCTGTTCTACCGCATGGGGGATTTCTACGAGATGTTCTACGCCGACGCCGAGAAGGCGGCGGATCTGCTGGACATCACGCTCACCGCGCGCGGCCAGTCGGCTGGCGAGCCGGTGCCGATGGCGGGCGTGCCCTTCCATTCGGTGGACGGCTATCTGGCGCGCCTGATCCGGCTGGGCGAATCGGTCGCGATCTGCGAGCAGGTCGGCGACGTCGCCACCAGCAAGGGGCCGGTCGAGCGCAAGGTGGTGCGCGTGGTCACGCCCGGCACGCTGACCGACAGCGAGCTGCTGTCGGAGAAGACCGAATCGCTGCTGCTGGCGCTGCACGCCGGCGCGCGCGGGCGCGTCGGCCTGGCCTGGCTGGCGGTGACCCAGGGCCGGGTGCACCTGGCCGAATGCGACGCCGACGAACTGGCTGGCTGGCTGGCGCGCATCGGTCCGAGCGAGCTGCTGCTGGCGCAGGACGCCCCGCGCACGCTGGAGCAGCGGCTGCAGGACGCGCTGGCCGGCGGCGGCCGCCCCCCTGCCCTGACGCGCCGCCCGGGCTTCCAGTTCGACGCGCCGCTGGGCCGGCGCAAGCTGCTGGAGCAGCTCGATGCCGCCAGCCTGTCGGCCTGGCATGCCGAAGAGCTGCCGCAGGCGCTGGCGGCAGCGGCGGCGCTGCTGGCCTATGCCGAGCACACGCAGGGTCGCGCGCTGACCCACGTGCGCGGCCTGCATGTCGAGCGCGCGGACGAGCTGATCGCCCTGCCCGCGACCACGCGCCGCAACCTGGAGCTGGTGCAGACGCTGCGCGGCGAGGACGCGCCGACGCTGTTCTCGCTGCTGGACACCTGCATGACCGGCATGGGCAGCCGGCAGCTGCGCAGCTGGCTGCTGGCGCCGGCGCGCGACCGCAGCGATGCCGAGGCGCGCCTGGGCGCCATCGCGGTGCTGCGCGAAGCCGGGCTGTGGCGCCAGCTGCGCGCCGAGCTCAAGGGCACCAGCGACGTCGAGCGCATCACGGCGCGCCTGGCGCTGGGCCAGGTGCGCCCACGCGAGCTGGTGGCGCTGCGCCAGGCCCTGCAAAAGCGCTCGCTGCGCACCCTGCTGGCGCCGGCCGAGGCGCCGCTGCTGCGCCAGGTTGCCGGCGACCTGGCGCCGCCCGAGGACGCGCTCGACCTGCTCGAGGTGGCGCTGCTGGAGGAACCGGCAGCCCTGATCCGCGAGGGCGGCGTGATCGCGCCCGGCCTGGACCAGGAGCTGGACGAGCTGCGCGCGATCCAGGACAACTGCGACGCCTTCCTGCTCGAGCTGGAGGCGCGCGAGCGCACGCGCACCGGCATCACCAACCTGCGCGTGCAGTTCAACAAGGTGCACGGCTTCTACATCGAGGTCACGCAG
>CAYRHV010000150.1:0-5723 GCA_964424045.1 uncultured Ottowia sp.
CCACCCAACCCCGCCCCCTCGACGGCATCACCGTCGTCTCCCTCGAACACGCCGTCGCCGCCCCTTTCGCGACGCGCCAGCTCGCCGACCTGGGCGCGCGCGTGATCAAGGTCGAGCGCCCCGGCAGCGGCGACTTCGCGCGCGGCTACGACCAGCGCGTGCGCGGCCAGTCTTCGCACTTCAGCTGGATCAACCGGAGCAAGGAAAGCCTGGCGCTGGATCTGAAGAACCCGCGCGCGCTGGCGGCGCTGATGCAGCTGCTGGGCCGCGCCGACGTGCTGGTGCAGAACCTGGCGCCGGGCGCCGCCGCGCGCATGGGGCTCGCGTGGGAGGCGCTGCAGGGCGCGCATCCGCGCCTGATCGTCTGCGACATCAGCGGCTACGGCAACGACGGGCCGTATCGCGACAAGAAGGCCTACGACCTGCTGATCCAGAGCGAGGCCGGCTTCCTGTCGATCACCGGCACGCCCGAGGCGCCGTCCAAGGCCGGCATCTCGGTGGCCGACATCGCCGCCGGCATGTATGCCTACACCAGCATCCTGTCGGCCCTGCTGCTGCGTGCCCGCACGGGCGAGGGCAGCCACATCGACGTCTCGATGCTGGAGGCCATGGGCGAGTGGATGGGCTACCCGATGTACTACGCCTTCGACGGCGCGCCGCCGCCGCCCCGCAGCGGCGCCAGCCACGCCAGCATCTACCCCTACGGTCCGTTCGCCACCGGCGATGGCGGCACCGTCATGCTGGGACTGCAGAACGAGCGCGAATGGAAGGCGTTCTGCGAGCAGGTGCTGCAGCGCCCCGAGGTGGCGACGGATGCGCGCTTCGACAGCAACGCCCGGCGCAACGAGCACCGCGAGGCGCTGCAGGCGCTGATCCTGGAGACCTTTGCCGCGCTTGCGGCGGCGCAGGTGGTCGAGCGCCTGGACGCGGCCGGCATCGCCAACGCGCGCGTCAACGACATGGCGGGCCTGTGGGCCCATCCCCAGCTCCAGGCGCGTGGCCGCTGGCGCCAGGTCGGCAGCCCCGCCGGGCCGATCCCGGCGCTGCTGCCGCCCGGTGCCAGCAGCGCCTTCGAACCCCGCATGGATGCCATCCCCGCCGTGGGCCAGCACAATGCGGCCATCCTGGCCGAGCTGGGCTGGAGCGCCGAGCAGATCGACGCGCTGCAGCCGCCGCAGGCCATCTGAGGACCAGAGGCGTGGCCGGCAGGCGGCGCGCATCCGGGAGCATGAAGTGAAGCAGGACATCCCAGCCCCCATCCATCCCCTGGCCCGACTGGCGGCGACGCTGCAGTGGGACGACGTGCCGGAGCCAGTGCAGGCGCGTGCCGTCGACCTGTGCGTGGACTGGTTCGGCTCGGTGCTGGCCGGCTGCCGTGCCCGGCCGGTGGCCAGCATCCGGCGCTTTGCCCGCATGCAGGGGCCGCCGCGCGGAGCCAGCCAGCTGATCGGCCACGGGGTCGGCAGCTCGCCCATGATGGCGGCGCTGGTGAACGCCGCGGCCTCGCATTTCGCCGAACAGGACGACGTGCACAACGGGGCCGTGTTCCACCCGGCGGCGGTGGTGTTCCCGCCGGCACTGGCGGTGGCGCAGGCGCTGGACGTGGACGGTGCCGAGTTCATGGCCGCCTGCGTGGCCGGCTACGAGGTCGGCATCCGCGTTGGTGAATTCCTCGGCCGCAGCCACTACAAGGTGTTCCACACCACCGCCACCGCCGGCACCCTGGCCGCCGCCGCCGCCGTGGGCCGGCTGCTGCGGCTGACGCCCGAGCAGATGCAGCATGCCTTCGGCTCGGCCGGCACGCAGTCGGCCGGCCTGTGGGAATTCCTGCGCACCGGCGCCGACAGCAAGCAGTTGCACACTGCGCATGCGGCGGCGGCCGGGCTGATGGCCGCCTACCTGGCGGAGGACGGCTTCACCGGCGCGCAGGACATCTTCACCGGCCCCCAGGGCATGGCCGCCGGCATGTCGATCGACGCCGACCCGGCACGCCTGTCCGACGGTCTGGAAGGCGGGCGCGTGACGCGCTGGGCCACGGCCGAGACCAGCTTCAAGTGGCATGCCTCCTGTCGCCACACGCATCCGGCCGCCGACGCCCTGCTGCAGGTGATGCAGGACAATGACCTCACCGCCACCGACCTGGTGCAGGTCACCTGCCACGTGCACCAGGGCGCACTGGACGTGCTGGGGCCGGTGATTGCCCCGACTTCCGTGCACCAGAGCAAGTTCTCCATGGGCACGGTGCTGGCCCTGGTGGCGCGCTTCGGCCACGCCGGGCTGGTCGAGTTCGAGCGCGAATACCTGGCGCCCGAGACCGTGGCGCTGCGCGAGCGCGTGCGCATGGAACTCGATCCGGAGGTCGATGCCGCCTATCCGGCGCGCTGGATCGGCAAGGTCACGGTGCAGACCGGCGACGGCCGCAGCCTGCAGGGCCGCGTCGACGAACCCAAGGGCGATCCCGGCAACACGCTCACGCGCGAGGAGATCAGCGCCAAGGTGCAGCGCCTGGCGGCCTATGGCGGCGCCGTGACCGCGCCACAGGTGCGGGCCGCGGTCGAGCGCCTGTGGCAGGTGGCGACCTGGCCGCGGGTCGGCCCGCTGCTGGCGTGAGCCCGCGCTGGTCCAGGCAACATCACTGACCCGGGGCACCCGGATCCAGAAATCTGATTAAAGTCAATTATTCATCTGCGCAGGGTTTTTCCGTGTTGCGGGACCGGGACGTTCTCCACAGAATCGGCCGCACGTATCGAAACGTGTTGCCCGACAAGGAGGCTGCGCGTTGCTTTCCATCTTTTTCGACGAGGAGCAAGTTGATGAGCAAATCCTGGAAGTCCGGCCGCCGTGCCGTGCTGGCCGCCCTGTCGCTGACGGGCCTGATGATGGCGCCGGTGGCCGCGTTCGCGCAATCGCCGATGGTGATCAAGTTCAGCCACGTGGTGGCCGACAAGACGCCGAAGGGCCAGGCCTCGCTGAAGTTCAAGGAGCTGGCCGAGGCCAAGCTGCCGGGCAAGGTCGAGATCCAGGTGTTCCCGAACTCGCAGCTGTTCGGCGACGCCAAGGAACTCGAGGCACTGCTGCTCGGCGACGTGCAGTTCATCGCGCCCTCGCTGTCGAAGTTCGACCGCTATACCAAAAAGATCCAGCTGTTCGATCTGCCGTTCCTGTTCGACGACATGGACGCGGTGGACCGCTTCCAGCACAGCGCGGCCGGGCAGTCGCTGCTTGATTCGATCCAGAGCCGTGGCCTGCAGGGCCTGGCGTTCTGGCACAACGGCATGAAGCAGCTGTCCACCAACAAGGACAAGCTGGAGCGACCGGAAGACATCAAGGGCCTGAAGTTCCGCATCCAGGCTTCCGACGTGCTGGAGACCCAGTTCCGGCTGCTCAACGCCAACCCGCAGAAGATGGCGTTTGCCGAGGTCTACCAGGCGCTGCAGACCGGCGTCGTCGACGGCCACGAGAACACCTGGTCGAACACCTACTCGCAGAAGTTCCACGAAGTGCAGAAGACCATGGCCGAGACCAACCACGGCGTGATCGACTACATGGTGGTGACCAACGCCAAGTGGTGGGCAGGCCTGCCGCCCGACATCAAGCAGGGCCTGTCCGAAGCCATGGCCGAGGCCACCGAATATGGCAACGCCAAGGCGGCCGAGTTCAACGCGCGCGACAAGGAGCTGATCGCCCAGGCCGGCAAGGCCAGGATCCAGCAGCTCAGCAAGGACGACATCGCGGCCTGGCGCAAGGCGGTGGAGCCGGTGTGGGCCAAGTTTGAGGGGGATATCGGGCGCGACCTGATCGACGCCGCGCTCAAGTCGAATCAGCCGTGATAAGCACCGTGCCCCGGCACTGACGAACCATGGCGGCCCCGCAAGGGCCGCCATGGTCCTTGATGGAGGAATCCCCGTGCGTTGGCTGGAAAAGATCGAGGAGCACTTCCTGGGCGTCATGCTGGCCGCCATGACCCTGGTCACCTTCGGCCAGGTGGTGGCGCGCTATGTCTTCAACTACAGCTTCACCTGGGCCATGGAGCTGACCACCGTGCTGTTTGCCTGGATGATCTTCATCGGGGCGTCCTACGGCGTGCGCGTGGGGGCCCACATCGGCATCGACATCCTGGTGCGCGCGCTGGGGCCGACCGCGGCGCGCTGGCTGGGCGTGGCGGCCTCGTCCCTGTGCGTGGCCTATGGCGCCATCCTGACCTTCGGGGGCTGGCAATACCTGAGCCGGCTCTACGAGGTCGGCATCTACATGCAGGATCTGCCGTTTCCGCAGTGGACGTCGCGCATCGTGCTGCCGCTCGGCTTCGCGCTGCTGACGCTGCGCTTCCTGGGCGTGCTGTGGAAGCTCCTGCGCGGCCAGGAAGGCCATCTGCTGGGCGACGAGGCCGAGGACGCGCTGAAGATGCGCGACGAGTTCGAGCAGGAGGACCAGCCGTGAATACTGCGATCCTGTTCATCCTCCTGTTCGTCTTCATGTTCATGGGCATGCCTGTCGGCGTCGCCCTGGGCCTGTCGTCGCTGACCGTGATCCTGGGCTTCGCCAACGACTCGCTGGCTTCGCTGACGCTGAAGATCTACGAGACCTCCGAGCACTACACGCTGCTGGCCATCCCATTCTTCATCGTGGGCGGCATGTTCCTGACCACCGGCGGCGTGGCGCGGCGCATGATCCGCTTCGCCAACGCCTGCGTCGGGCACCTGCACGGCGGCCTGGCGATGGCCTCGGTGCTGGCCTGCATGCTGTTTGCGGCGGTCTCGGGCTCCTCGCCGGCCACCGTGGTGGCGGTCGGCTCGATCGTCATCGCCGGCATGGTGAAGGCCGGCTATTCGAAGGAATTCGCCGCCGGCGTGATCTGCAACGCCGGCACGCTGGGCATCCTGATTCCGCCCTCGATCGTGCTGGTGGTCTACGGCGCCGTCACCGAAACCTCGGTCGGCGCGCTGTTCATGGCTGGCATCGTACCCGGCATCCTGCTCGGCCTGCTGCTGATGGTGGCGATCTGGTGGCGCGCCCGCGTGCTCAAGCTGCCGCGCCAGCCGGCTGCCGGGATGAGCGAGGTGCTGAGGTCCGGGCGCCAGTCGATGTGGGGCCTGCTGCTGATCGTCATCATCCTGGGTGGCATCTACGGCGGCGTCTTCACTCCGACCGAGGCCGCGGCGGTGGCAGCGGTCTACGCCTTCGTGGTGGCCGTGTTCGTCTATCGCGACCTGAAGTTCAAGGACGTGCCAGGCGTGCTGATCGAGTCGTCCAAGGTGACCGTGATGCTGATGTTCATCGTCGCCAACGCGCTGCTGTTCGCGCACGTGCTGACGACCGAACGCATTCCCCAGCACATCGCCGAATCCATCATCGGCATGGGCATGGCGCCCTGGCAGTTCCTGGTCGTGGTGAACATCCTGCTGCTGGTGGCCGGGATGTTCATGGAGCCCACGGGCATCATCCTGATCCTGGCGCCGATCCTGTTCCCGATTGCCGAGCGCATGGGCATCGACGCCGTGCACCTGGGCATCATCATGGTGGTCAACCTGGAGATCGGCATGGTCACGCCGCCGGTGGGGCTGAACCTGTTCGTCACCTCGGGCATCACGCGCATGAGCATCGCCCAGGTGGTGCGCGCGGCGCTGCCGTGGACGCTGATCCTGCTGACCTTCCTGGTGCTGATCACCTACGTGCCGATCATCTCGACCTTCCTGCCCAGCATGTTCCGCTGAGCGTGGCGC
>CAYRHV010000151.1:0-5703 GCA_964424045.1 uncultured Ottowia sp.
GCCACGCCAGCCCGCGCGCCTTCTACGTCGACAAGGTGGCCGAGGGCGTGGCGACGATTGCCGCCGCCTTCTGGCCCAAGCCGGTGATCGTGCGTCTGTCGGACTTCAAGAGCAACGAATACCGCAAGCTGATCGGCGGCAGCCGCTACGAGCCCGAGGAGGAAAACCCGATGCTGGGCTTCCGCGGCGCGGCGCGCTACGTCAGCGACGAGTTCCGCGAGGCCTTTGCCATGGAGTGCGAGGCCATCCGGCGCGTGCGCGACGACATGGGCCTGGTCAACGTGCAGGTCATGGTGCCCTTCGTGCGCACCCTGGCGCAGGCCGAACGGGTGGTGGCCCTGCTGGCCGAGCAGGGCCTGAAGCGCGGCGCCAACGACCTCAAGGTGGTGATGATGTGCGAGCTGCCGAGCAACGCCATCCTGGCCGAGCAGTTCCTGCAGCACTTCGACGGCTTCTCGATCGGCTCCAACGACCTGACCCAGCTGACGCTGGGGTTGGACCGCGACAGCGGCATGGAGCTGCTGGCGCACGACTTCGACGAGCGCGACCCGGCCGTCAAGGCCCTGCTGGCGCAGGCGATTGCCGCCTGTCGCGCGGCCGGCAAGTACGTCGGCATCTGCGGCCAGGGGCCGAGCGACCATCCGGACTTCGCACGCTGGCTGGCGCAGGAGGGCATTGCCTCGATCTCGCTCAACCCCGACAGCGTGATCGCCACCTGGGCCCTGCTGGCCGAGGATGCCGAGCAGTCGGCGCCCGAGCGGCGCGTCGCGGCCTGAGCGACCTAGAACTTCCGGCTCAGGTAGCGCGAGCCGGCGCAGCCGAAGCGCCACGGCAGCTCCGTGGCGCGCCGGATGCCGACGCGCGGGCCGCACACCACCGGCAGCGGCTGGCGCCGGTCGGCCGCCAGCACGCGAAACGGCGGCTGGTCCAGCGGCAGGCCGTAGAGTGCCTTGGTGACGCCCAGGGCCTGGCCGAGCCGGCCCGGCCCGGCGCACAGCAGGCGCTCGTCGTCGAGCCCGCGCCGCTTGCGCATGACGTCGAGCCCGTGCGTCGGCTGCAGGGCCCGGATCAGCACGCCGCTGCCGTGCCCCTCGGGACCGCAGACGAAGTTCAGGCACCAGTGCAGGCCGTAGTTGAAGTAGACGTAGGCGTGGCCGGGCGGGCCGAACATGGCGCGGTTGCGGGGCGTCTGGCCCGGGTGGCAGTGCGAGGCCGGGTCGCTCTCGTCGTAGGCCTCGACCTCGACGATCAGGCCGCCGACGCCGTCGACCAGCAGGGTGGCACCGATCAGCGAACGCGCGACGCTGGGCGCGTCGCCGGCGAAATCCTTGAGTTTGAGTTGGCGTGGCATGGATGGGCAGGGCAGCGCCATCAAGGCGCGGCTAAGATTGTCGATCAACCCCCCGATCGAAGGAGCCCCGCCGTGTTCAAAGCCCTGCTGCTGACCAAGACCGACGCGCCGCAACCGCAGGCCGCCATCACCGAGCTTGACGAGAGTCAGTTGCCCGCCGGAGACGTGCAGGTGCAGGTCAGCCATTCGACGCTCAACTACAAGGACGCGCTGGCGATCACCGGCAAGGCGCCGGTGGTGCGCAGCTGGCCGATGGTGCCGGGCATCGACTTCGCCGGCACGGTGCTGGAGTCGAGCGACCTGCGCTACAAGAAGGGCGACGCCGTCGTGCTCAACGGCTGGGGCGTGGGCGAGACGCACTGGGGCGGCCTGGGGCAGAAGGCGCGCGTGAAGGCCGACTGGCTGGTGCCGCTGCCCACCGGCATGGCGCCGGAGCAGGCGATGGCGATCGGCACCGCCGGCTACACCGCCATGCTGTGCGTGATGCGGCTGCAGGAGCACGGCGTCACGCCCGAAGGCGGCCCAGTGCTGGTCACCGGTGCCAACGGCGGCGTCGGCTCGATCGCGATCGCCATCCTCTCGCGCCTGGGCTTCACGGTCCACGCCTCGACCGGCCGGCTGAACGAGGCCGAGCACCTGAAGGCCCTGGGCGCCAGCGAACTGGTGGATCGGGCCACGCTGAGCGAGCCCGGCCGGCCGCTGCAGAAGGAGCGCTGGGCCGCGGCGGTGGACAGCGTCGGCAGCCACACCTTGGCCAACGTCTGCGCCAGCCTGCGTTACGGCGGCGTGGTGGCGGCCTGCGGTCTGGCCCAGGGCATGGACTTTCCAGCCACGGTGGCGCCCTTCATCCTGCGTGGCGTGACGCTGGCCGGGGTGGACAGCGTGATGGCACCCTATGCCCGCCGCGTCGAGGCCTGGCGCCGCCTGGCCAGCGAGCTGCCGGCCGCGCTGTTGGCCGGCAACACGAGCACCATCGCGCTGGCCGAAGCCATCGAGGTGGCGCCGCGTCTGCTGGCCGGCCAGGTGCGCGGCCGCGTGGTGGTGGACGTGAACCGCTGACGCCGGCCTGCGGCGCGGTCGGTTCACTCGAGGTTCTGCACCTGCTCGCGCATCTGCTCGATCAGCACCTTCATGTCGACGCCGATGCGCGAGAGCTCGAGCGTGGCCGACTTCGACCCCAGGGTATTGGCTTCGCGGTGCAGCTCCTGGATCAGGAAGTCGAGCCGCTTGCCGACGGCGCCGCCCTCGGTCAGCACACGTTCGATTTCGTCCAGGTGGGCGCCCAGGCGCCCGAGCTCCTCGGCAACATCGATGCGCAGGGCAAAGGCGGCGGCCTCGGCCAGCGCGCGCTCCTGCGCGGCGCCGTTCGCTGCCGGTTCCTGGCCGCCCGCGGCCAGGGCCTCGTTCCAGCGGTCCAGGAAGCGCTGTCTTTGCGCCTGCACCAGCTGCGGCACCAGGGGCCCGGCCTGCTCGGCCAGCTGGCGCAGCTGCGTGATGCGCTCCTGCAGCAGCTCGCGCAGGCGCTTGCCCTCGCGCCCGCGCGCCGCGATGAAGTCCTTCAGCACTTCCTTGGTCAGCTGCAGCAGCAGCGGGGCCAGTCCGTCCGCGTCAGGGCGCGTCGAGGTCGCGCTGGCCAGTCGCAGCACTTCGGCCACCGGCAGGGCAGGGGCGTCGGGCAGCCAGGCTTGCACCCGGTCCTGCAGGTTCGCCAGACGTTGCAGCAATGCCACAGGGGGTTCCCCCAGTGTGCCGGCTTCGCGGCCTTCGAGCGTGACGCGCATTTCGACCTTGCCGCGCCGCAGGCCCCGCTCCAGCAGCGACCGCAATGCGGGTTCCTGCGCCCGCAGCTCGTCGGGCAGCCGGAACGAGAGGTCGAGGAAACGGTTGTTGACCGAGCGCAACTCGATCGCCAGGCCGGTGCCGGCACTCTTGCACGCCGAGTCGTCCTGTGCGGCGTCGGGAGCGGCTTTTCGGCCACTGGCGAAGCCGGTCATACTGTAAACTGACATTACATTACAAATTTCTGGGTGCCCGGCGTAGCCAGGTGCCCGCATGGGGTTGCCCGCGCGGAAACACCAACCGGAAGGACTTCGACGCCAGCTGCCAATTATGTCAAAGGTCAAACCAGCGCCCCTGCCACCCGATACCGTGATCGGTGGCTATCGCGTGCTGCGCAAGCTGGCGGGCGGGGGGTTCGGCATGGTCTACCTGGCGCAGGACGCGTCCGGCCAGCAGGTGGCGATCAAGGAATACCTGCCGACGGCCCTGACGACTCGCGCACCGGGCGAACTGGTGCCCCAGGTGGCGCCGGAAAAGCTCTCGCTCTACCGCCTGGGCCTGAAGAGCTTCTTCGAGGAAGGGCGCTCGCTGGCGCAGATCTCGCACGCCTCGGTGGTCAGCGTACTGAACTTCTTCCGCCAGAACGAGACCGTCTACATGGTGATGAACTACTTGGAGGGGGCGACCCTGCAGGACTTCATCGTCACCGCGCGCGAGCGCAAGAAGGACAAGGTGTTCCGCGAGTCCACCATCCGCTCGCTGTTCGACGAGATCCTGCGCGGCCTGCGCGTGGTGCACCAGCACAAGATGCTGCACCTGGATCTCAAGCCCGCCAACATCTTCGTCACCGACGACAACCGGGCCGTGATGCTGGACTTCGGGGCCGCGCGCGAGGTGCTGAACAAGGAAGGCAACTTCACCCGGCCCATGTACACGCCCGGCTTTGCCGCGCCGGAGATGTACCGGCGCGACTCGACCATGGGGCCGTGGACCGACATCTACGCCATCGGTGCCTGCATCTACTCCTGCATGCAGGGCTACCCGCCCAACGACGCGCCGCAGCGCCTGGACAAGGATCGCCTGTCGCTGTCGCTGACACGCATGCGCGGCGTCTATTCGGACAGCCTGATCGAGATGGTCGAGTGGTGCATGGCGCTGGATCCGTTGTCGCGTCCGCAGTCGGTGTTCGCGCTGCAGAAGGAGCTTTCGCGCGAGGGCGAGCGCCGCTACACCCGCCTGTCGGTGACCGAGCGCGTGCGCCTCGGCCTGGACAACATGCTCACTGACACCAAGAAAAACATCAAGCGGGCCACGCGCATCGGCACGCGCCTGCGCTGACACCTGACGCATGCAATTTTCCATCTACCAGCTCAGCCGCATCGGCGGTCGCCAGAAGAACGAGGACCGCATGGGCTACAGCTACACGCGCGAAGCGGGGCTGTTCGTGCTGGCCGATGGCATGGGGGGCCATCCGGACGGCGAGGTGGCGGCGCAGACCGCGCTGCAGGCGTTCTCGGCGCTGTTCCAGCGCCAGGCGCGGCCGCGCCTGGCCGATGCGAGCGGATTCCTGTCGGCCGGGGTGCTGGCCGCGCATCACGGCATCATCCGCCACGCCAGCACCCGCGCACTGCTGGACACGCCGCGCACCACGGTCGTCGCCGGCCTGATCCAGGACGGGGTGCTGCACTGGGTGCACTGCGGCGATTCGCGCCTCTACCTGGTGCGCGACGGCCGCCTGCTGGCGCGCACGCGCGACCACTCCTACAGCGAGGCCCAGGGCCAGATCGCCAACGGGGTCAACATCTCGAACCGCAACGTGCTGTTCACCTGCCTGGGCTCGATCGCGCGACCGATGTTCGACCTTGGCGGGCCGGTGCCGCTGCAGCCCGGCGACAAGATGCTGCTGTGCTCGGACGGCCTGTGGGACAGCGTGGACGATTCAATCATTGCCAGCACCCTGGCAGAGCAGTCGGTCGATCAGGCCGTGCCCGCGCTGGTGGACGAGGCACTGCGCAACGCCGGCGAGCGCTCCGACAACGTGACGGCGCTGGCGCTGGAGTGGGAGACGCCGGCGCCAAGACGCACCGACAGCGGCTTCACGCAGACCGCACTGCTCGACGCGGATGGGTTTTCCTCTACCATCCAGGGCGACGTCACCGAGCCCATGCCCGACGAACTGGACGAACAGGCCATCGAGCGATCGATTGCCGAGATCAACGCCGCCATCTCGCGCAGCGCGCTGCGGCGCTGAGCGTACCGGCTCGCCAGCCTCGCGGCTGCTGCGTGCTGCCTTTTTTTTTGCGCACTCTTGATGACTCTGAAATCTGCTTCGAACCATCCCTTGCGTGCCGATGGCCGCGCCCCCGACGCCCTGCGCCCGGTGCGCATCACGCGTCGCTACACCGCCTGGGCCGAGGGCTCGGTGCTGGTCGAGTTCGGCCGCACGCAGGTGCTGTGCACGGCCTCGGTGGAGGAGCGGGTGCCGCCGCACAAGCGCGGCAGCGGGCAGGGCTGGGTCACGGCCGAATACGGCATGCTGCCGCGCGCCACCCACACGCGCGGCGACCGCGAGG
>CAYRHV010000152.1:0-5633 GCA_964424045.1 uncultured Ottowia sp.
TGGTGGAGCTGGGGGGATTCGAACCCCCGTCCGCGAACATTCCCCGTCCAGTTCTACATGCTTAGCGATCTGATTTGGATCTCGCCACCCACGTCGCGCAGTCGCACGCTACGCAGGTCGCCAGTGCCCTTGAATCTCAATCGCCCCCAAGGCACCCGGGAACGAGCCAGCCGATGTGAATGCCCTCGCAGCCGGGACGGCTTGCGCCGCCCTTGCCCAGCCCATCGGCCTGCTGTTGCGAGGCTCACCGGTGTTTAGGCGGCGAGTGCGAAACGTTCGTCGTTTGCAGTTACTGTGTTTCAGCGGTTTTACGAGGTGACTGAACCTCGGCATGCCCTGAGGCGGTTCCAACCCGCGTCGAAACCAATGCAGCCCCTGGAACCTGCATTTTAGGCCGGATCCAGCAATTTCAACAGCTCGAGCGGCCGATCGATGACGGCATCGGACGCCCAGCCGGCCACCCCTGAACCGGACGGGATGTAGCCGTAGCGCGCCGCCACGGTGCGCACCCCGGCGGCGCGACCGGCCTCGATGTCGCGCTCGTCGTCGCCGACGTAGATGCAGTGTGCCGGCGCAACCGCCGCGCGCCGCATGGCTTCGAGCAGGGCCGCCGGGTGCGGCTTCATGTGCGGCGTGGTGTCTCCGCAGACAATGGCGGCGGCGCTGCCGAACCACGGCATGGCCGCCACCAGCGGCGCGGTGAAGCGTTCGAACTTGTTGGTGACCACGCCCCAGGACAGGCCCAGCGCGCCCAGTCGCGCCAGCAGGGCCTCGACGCCCTCGAACGGCCGCGTGGACTCCAGCATCAGGACCTCGTAGCGCGACAGGAATTCCGTCCGATAGTCCTCGAAACGCGGGTCGTCCGGCGCCATGCCGAAGGCGACCTGCAGCATGCCGCGCGCGCCGGCACCGGCCCAGGCACGATAGGCCGTCGCCGGCAGCGACGACAGGCCGCGCTCGACGCGCATCTGGTCGGCGGCACGACCGAGGTCGCCGGCGCTGTCGACCAGGGTGCCGTCCAGGTCAAACAACACGCAGCGGACATCGCTCCAGCGCGGCATTCAGGCAGGCGCTCCGGGCTTGCGCGCGGCCAGCATGTAGTTGACGTCGGTGTCGTCGCTGAGCCGGTAGCGGCGCGTGACCGGGTTGTAGACCAGGCCGCTGCTGTGCATGAGCTCCAGGCCGGCGGCCCGGCACTGGCGCGCCAGCTCGCTCGGGCGGATGAAGCGCGCATATTCGTGCGTGCCACGCGGCACCAGGCCGAGCAGGTATTCGGCGCCCAGGATGGCCAGCGCAAACGACTTCGGGTTGCGGTTGATGGTCGAGAAGAACGTCCAACCACCCGGCCGCACCAGGTCCGCGCAGGCCTGCACCACCGAGGCCGGGTCGGGCACGTGCTCGAGCATCTCCATGCAGGTGACGACGTCAAAGGCCGCCGGCCGCTCGGTCGCCAGGGCTTCGGCGGCAATCGCGCGGTATTCGATTTCGGGTGTCCCGGCTTCCAGCGCATGGAGCTCGGCCACGCGCAGGGATTTCTCGGCCAGGTCGATGCCGAGCACGCGAGCGCCACGGCGCGCCATGGCATCGGCCAGGATGCCGCCGCCGCAGCCGACGTCGACCACGCGCTGGTCCTTCAGCGGGACGATGCCCTCGATCCAGCCCAGGCGCAGCGGGTTGATCTGATGCAGGGGGGCAAACTCGCCGTCCAGGTCCCACCAGCGGTGTGCCAGGGCGGAAAACCGGGCCAGCTCGGCCGGGTCGACGTTGGCTTGGGCAGCGTTCATGGGGCTGATTGTCCCATGCGCCAGCGTCCCGGCTCAGGGCGTCAGGCCATGCCGGCGCGCCAGGCGCGTGCGCTCGGCCCGCACCTCTTGGCGCGTGATGCAGGCCCTGGGTGCCGACCGGCCGGCCTCGCGCCAGTAGTCACGCCAGGCCCGGCTCTGGTAGGGGTCAATCACCACGTAGCCGCTCTGCTGCGGACAGCGCGCGGGCTCGGCGCAATCGCGCCAGGTGGCGCCGTAGATCACGCGCCCGTCGCGCGTCAGGCCCGGGAAGGCACTGGCCAGCACCCGGTGGCGCCCATGGTCGAGCCGGAACGAGCGCCCCAGCACGCGGTCGTGCACATAGACATTGCCGAGGTCGCTGTAGGTGAGCCAGGCCGGACCGTCATCGCGCGGGAACCCGAACACCGCCTTGCTCACGGTCCGTCCCAGGTCGGCCTCGAGCTCGCAGCCCGCCGCACGCGCGTCGAAGTCGGGCCCGAGGCGATACACACGCATGGACGGCGTGCCGACGCGCGGTGCCTGCGGCACGGCGGAAAACTCGCTGCCATCGACCGACAGCATCGGCAGCGCATAGGCATTGCCATCGACCGCCACCCGGCCGTCGCAGATGAAGCGCGGCCCCAGCGTGCGCAGCAGGCGGGCCTCGCGCCCGTCGTCGCGCACCTCGATCGTCGCCACCTGCAGCGGTCCCTCGCCCTGGCTGTCCGGGTTGGCGTCCTGCGGCCAGCTGAGCGAGCGGATGCGGATCACCGGCGCCTCGCCGTCCCCCGAGGCTTCCGGCGTCAGCTCGGACGCGGCAGCGTAGAAGCCGGTCAACCCCCCGCGAAACAGCGGCCGCGCCTGCGTGCCCAGGCGCAGCACGTCGGCCAGGCGGTAGTGGTCGCCGTTGACGTCGACCAGATAGCGCCAGCTGCCCTGCACCGGAAAGGCCTCGTTCGACAGCGGTGTCGCGTGGGCCTGAAGCGCCCCGCCGGCCTCGGCCGGCAGCTCGATCAGGCTGACCTTGCCGAGCCGGGCGCCCGAATACGAGCGCAGGATGAAGCGGCCGTCGGGACTGATGCGCTCGTAGGACCCCAGCGCCGCCACGCCGTGCGCGTCGGCCCCCACCATCCGGGCATCGAGCGCGAAGTAGCTCAGCGGCTCGATGCAGTCGCCCGGCGCCTCCAGGCCGCCGGACGGCGCTCCGAGCATGCCGCCCGCGGCCAGCAGCGCAACCGGCAGCAACGCCCCGCGCAACGGGCCCAGTGAAAACCGGCGGCGTCGCACGCCTGGCTCCCTACTCCAGGGCCGCCAGGCGCTGGCGCAGCAGCGCCTGCCAGGCGGCATCGGGCATCACGCCCAGGATCGGCCAGGGGTGGCGCACGCCACAGCGCTCGACCACGCTGCTGGGCGCGTGGTGCAGCAGGCCCAGCGCCGCCGCCGTCGGCTCGTCGAGCGCCGGCGCCTCGGCCAGCTCGGCCAGCCCCAGGGCCTGCACCGCGGCCCGCCATTCGGCCGGCGGCACGCGCGGATCGCGCTCGGCCCGGACCTCGAAGCCGGCGCCCTCGGCCGCGCGCCGCATGCGGCGCCACTCCAGCAGGGCGTAAGGCATGCGTGGCGACAGCAGCATGCGCACCACCGGTTGCGGGCAGGCCCCTTGTGGGTCCCCCGCCACAGCCGACGCGGGCGCCACCATGGCCAAACCCGCCAGCACGGCAGCCGGCAGGCCCACCCGCATGGCGGGCTTCATGTCTCGCCCAAGAAAAAAGCCCTGGGGGCTTGCACCCCCAAGGCTTTCCTGCGATCCCCGGATGGGGCGTCGATCACTGGGCTTGCGTGCCCACCACCTCGATCTCGACGCGGCGGTTCTTGGCGCGGCCGGCAGCGGTGCGGTTGTCCGCGATCGGCTGCGACTCGCCCTTGCCCTCGGTGTAGATGCGGTTCTTCTCGATGCCCTTGGACACCAGGTAGGCCTTCACGGCCTCGGCGCGACGCACCGACAGCTTCTGGTTGTAGGCATCGGTGCCGACGGAGTCGGTGTGACCCACGGCAATGATGACCTCCAGGTTGATGCCCTGGATCTTGCTCACCAGGTCGTCCAGCTTGGCGCGGCCTTCGGGCTTGAGCACCGACTTGTCGAAGTCGAAGAAGGCATCGGCAGCGTAGGTCACCTTCTGGGCAGCAACCGGAGCCGGGGCCGGGGCGGGAGCCGGGGCAGCAACCGGAGCCGGAGCAGCAGCAGCCGGAGCCTCGACCGCACCGTCGCAGCCAGGCGCGGCGGTAGCCGGGGTCCAGTAGGCATCGCGCCAGCACAGTTCGCTGGTGCCGTTTTTCCAGATCAGGTCGCCGTGGCCGTTGCGCCAGTTGTCGGTACTGATCGTGGAACCGGCGGCAAAAGCGGAACCGGCCACGGATGCGACGGCGAACAAGATTGCCACTTTGTTCAGTTTCTTCATGATTCTCCTCACAGGGAAAAAAGCCGCAGCCGTGCTGCGAAAAATCGGACGCTTCGAGTGAGCACCACCTAAAACGCTGCAAACGATTGTGCCACACGGCCCTTCACAAACCGAGCCAAACCGGGCCTCACGGGGCGCCAGCCGGGGTCAAAATGCCCAATGTGTTGCCTTGTTGCAACAATCGAATGCCCATAGAATCAATCGTTTTTGCCACGCCAAGCGCCCCGCATATATATGACTCAGTTCGCCAAAGAGACGCTCCCGATCAGCCTGGAAGAGGAGATGCGGCGCAGCTATCTCGATTACGCCATGAGCGTGATCGTCGGCCGGGCCCTGCCGGATGCGCGCGATGGCCTCAAGCCGGTGCACCGGCGCGTGCTGTTTGCGATGCACGTGCTGAACAACGACTGGAACCGGCCCTACAAGAAGTCGGCACGCATCGTCGGCGACGTGATCGGCAAGTACCACCCGCACGGCGACAGCGCGGTCTACGACACGATCGTGCGCATGGCGCAGGACTTCTCGCTGCGCTACATGCTGGTCGATGGCCAGGGCAACTTCGGCTCGGTCGACGGCGACAACGCCGCCGCCATGCGCTACACCGAGATCCGGCTGGCCAAGATCGCGCACGAGATGCTGGCCGACATCGACAAGGAAACGGTCGACTTCGGGCCCAACTACGACGGCAGCGAGCAGGAGCCGCTGGTGCTGCCTACCCGCCTGCCCAACCTGCTGGTCAACGGTTCGGGCGGCATTGCCGTCGGCATGGCCACCAACATTCCGCCGCACAATCTGAACGAGGTGGTGGACGCGTGCCTGCACCTGCTGCGCCAGCCCGAGGCCACGATCGAGGAATTGATGGAGATCATGCCGGCGCCGGACTTCCCGACCGGCGGCATCATCTACGGCATGCAGGGCGTGCGCGACGGCTACCGCACCGGGCGCGGGCGCGTGGTGATGCGCGCCAAGGTGCATTTCGAGGACATCGACCGCGGCCAGCGCCAGGCCATCATCGTCGACGAGCTGCCCTACCAGGTCAACAAGAAGACGCTGCAGGAGCGCATGGCCGAGCTGGTGAACGAGAAGAAGCTCGAGGGCATCAGCCACATCCAGGACGAGTCGGACAAGTCCGGCATGCGCCTGGTGATCGAGCTCAAGCGCGGCGAGCTGCCCGAGGTGGTACTGAACAACCTCTACAAGCAGACCCAGCTGCAGGACACCTTCGGCGTCAACATGGTGGCGCTGATCAACGGCCAGCCGAAGCTGTGCAACCTGCGCGAGCTGATCGACGTCTTCCTGCAGCACCGGCGCGAGGTGGTGACGCGGCGCACCGTCTTCAACCTGCGCAAGGCGCGCGATCGCGGCCACGTGCTGGAAGGCCTGGCGGTGGCGCTGGCCAACATCGACGAGTTCA